>JAITPT010000138.1 GCA_031289285.1 Puniceicoccales bacterium | reverse complement strand
GACAGCCCAGAGTATAATGCGGTGAAAGCCGTTTCGGTCGAATGGGCATACGACCCGAAGCAAAATATGAACTCCCCGGATTTCTACGAGCGAGTAGTGCGCGAAGCCGCCCGCCGTTTTAAGTTCACGCTTACCGATAGCAAGACGCAGGCTCACGCCGCGCCGCCCGCTGGCCAAGCGCACAAGACTTCCGCCCGCCCAAAGCCGGAAACCCGGCCAATCGCCCCCTTTGCCCAAGGGAATGCGAGCACACACTCAACCAGCAGCCAAGCTGAAGACGTCAACAAGCTCATCGAGTCAATTCCCGCTGACTTATACGGCTTCGCGTAACCTGCATAGGGCATCAGTGAAACAAAAACCGCACCACCACACAACACACAACACACGGGCGATTGCTAATCGCCTCTACTAACACACGTTTCACAATGGCCGGACCTACCTATCAACTTTTAACTAACACGGGCGTTCAGGAATACGACCTGATTACCGCCAATCCCGACCACCTTCCAAAAATTTGGAACCACGCTGCCGCAATCGAAAACTTTTTGACTAACTGCCTTTCGCAGTATGCCAAAGCGTCCGAAGATGCGCCTTACGTTCTCTCCACTGAACTTTCCAAAGGTGCCGGGACGACCTCGATTGACCGCGTTGCCATCCAGACCGAGAAAATTGGCGGCACCGGACTCTCCGACAATGGGGCGTCGCCGGACGACTTCAACTTCCTCGATTTTTATGCGAACCAAACGCAAATTGGCCGCTTCGAGGACATCATCACCTACGACATCGAGACTGGCGAGGTTATCGGGCTGCGAGACATTCTCGGCTCGAACCAAAAAAAGGCCCTCTTGAACATCTCTGCCCGCCGCAAAGAGCAAGAAATGGCGCAGCGCATCTTGCGCGACCCCATTATCGGCGAGAACAACTATCGCTACCCGAACGGGAAGATGAACAAAGACCAGCTCACCTCTTCGGATGCGCTGTCTTGGGAGTTCGTCACCCGCGTCACCGGCGAGTTCAACAGCAATGGCGGTCGAGGCGCGAAACTCATCAAAGGCACCAATCTTGCCGCCCTTGAGTATCTCGTCTCTGACCTGCAACTCTCCGACTTGCGCAATGACATCGGCTATCAGACCGCCCTGAAACACGCGCAACCGCGCTCGCGCCAAAACCCGTTTTTCACGGGCGAGGTTCAGGACGTCGAAGGCAACATTATCACGCCCTTCCGCTTCAACACGCACGAAAACTACGCGCCAATCGGCAACCCGTTTGACCAGCGCGCACTGCTCGGCGTCGGCATCACCCCCGGCGACACTGCTTTCTTCGTTCGCGGCGGCGGCAACCCCAAGGCTGCGGGCATCTCGAAGGTGCAATACTTCCGGTATTTCGACAACTTTGCCTATCTGTTCTTTGGCAGGGACGGAGCGCAACAGCAGGTCGTCACCGACACCTCCGAACACTACATCGCCGTCGTCGCCCCGCAAAGTGCCGGAGGCAAAATTGGCATCTTCGCCTACGTCGTCAACGACGGCGAAAAGCTCACCATCACGAAGCGTCTTTCCGCCACCAGCGGCACCATCAACTCGACCGTCGTCGGCGATATGGTTTATGGCAGCGGCCCGTGGACTGCGGACGTTGTTGGGGACACCTTTCCTCCCGGCTCGATGATTTACCAAGTCAACAGCAAGGGACAGCCGTTCCAGCGCACTCCTGTTTTCGGTGCGAATGCCGTGCGCAGCAAAACGGGTATGTGGAATAACCACTTCTTCCCGCGCAACCTGAAGGGTTCCAACCCGGAACTCATCAACTACAACCACATGGGCACCTCGCTCGTGATTGGCCAAAGCGGGCTTGCCCGTGGCTACCGCATCATCGTCACGGCAATCAATGTCGAAGGCGGGCGGTATCCGATTATCGTCTAACACAACTTTGCTCTCCGTCGGCGTCCGGTCTTTTCGGTTTTTTGTTTCAACCGGGCGTTGGCGGAGGGCAATCAATTTTCAAACCAACCTTTTTTTCACCACCAACCCAAACATCATGCCAGAACCACTTTTTTTACTCTACAAATCCGCGAAAGGGAACGGCGGTGTCAAAGACCCCACGGGCCTTTTCTTTCGCCGCAACATCCCCAATCTTGGGGGGCCAGTCTTTCTTTTCGATGGTCGCCCGCTCTCCGCCATCGGCCTTGAAGCCGCTCTTTCCGCTGCGCAAAAATATAATGGCCGCGAGGACGCCCGCTTTTTCGGGACGATTGAGGTAAAGGTTTTGCTCGATGGCGAGTTGGACACTTTTCTTTCCGGTGCGTCAATCACCCGTTCGTCCGGCGAGGGCATAGCCGCGCCTATCAATACCGAAAACGTCAAAACAGTTGCGGAAGCATTTGACACATCCAAAAAGCTCACAATCGAGGAGTTTATTGCAGCTTCGCCGAAACTCACCGCCGCCGACCGCGCCGCCTTGTGGGACAAGTTCACCGCCGAGGAGAAAGCGGCCTACTACGCAAAACTCAAAGCCGAGGGCGAGGAAAAGCTAAAACTCTTTTCGCTACCCGCCTACGTCGTAGAAAAAAGGCGTCGCGACCTTGAAAAAATCGCCAATCAGAAAGCCCTTCCGCAGCCCCCGCCCCCGCCCCGCCCGACGCCCATTGCCGCCAATCCGTTTGCCGCAATCAACAAGCCGCCCGCCGCGCCGCCTGCGCCCGCTCCGCAGCCGCCAAAGGTTGAGGAACCGCCCGCCGACGCGCCTTCCATTCCCACCGCCTCCGCAACCCCTGAAACCGTGTTGCCCGAAACCATCCCTACCCCTGCCTCCACCACCGACGCCGCGCCCGCTGCGCCGCCAACGGAGCCGCCCGCCGCCGCTCCTGCGCCCGAACTCACCCCGCTCGAAAAAGCCCGCGCCGCGAAAGCCGCCAAAGCCGCCGCCGCGAAAGCCGCCACCATTTCACCTGCGGGTAAAACCGCAGGTGCGGATTGAAACGCGAAAGCAAACAAATAACGCCAAACCGACGTAAAAATGCTAACTATCGGCGACATTCGTGACGACCTTTTCCGCCTCGCAGGGGTGGAAGATACTTCTGCCGCCACGAATGCCGCCTATACGGCTATCCTCAAAGACATCACGACGGCCATCAACACCGGCCTCCAAAATGTCTGGATTAAGCGCGGGCCGGATATGTTCAACCGGGAGGTTCTTCAAATTGTCCTCTCTTCCGGGCAGGCGAGCTACCAAATCGAGGACTCGCAGACCATAGACACGCCGTTTATGCTCGGCAGCAATGGCCTGCTAAACCTGACAAGCTACTCGCAGTATGCGGCCTATATGGCGGCCCACCGCGACGCCCGCCCGACCGGCGACGTAGAGGCGGCATTCCTCGAATACCGCAAGACCGACGATAACGAGACGCCTGTCTTCATTCTCCACGTCGCCCCGGTGCCTACCGCCACCCGCACCGTCGAGACGCGCCACATTAAGCGCATCGTCGGCTATACGCTGGCGCAGGTGCAGGCCGGGACACTCATCCCACACGTGGCATTCCAATACCACGAGACCTTTCTTCTCCCCTACTGCCGCAAGGCATTTACGAAGTCGAAATACTTCAACGGGAACAAATCAGAAATCGCTGCGGAGGTGGCCGACGCCGCCGCCACCGCGCAACCCACCACCATTTCACCTGCGGGAACAACCGCAGGTGCGGATTGAAACGCAACCACTAAACGAACCCGACAATGAACATCTCCGCCGAACTTCTAAAATCCGCTGCGGCGCTAAACCCAGCCGACGACGCGAGAAACAACCTTCTCGAACGCGCCGTCTTGGGCGGCATCTACGCCGCCAAAAACTTATCTTCCGGCGGCGGCGGCGGGACAAATGACTACACGGCCCTTCTCAACAAGCCGCTCATCAATGGCATTTCACTTATCGGCAACAAAACCGCCGCGACACTGGGCTTGCTTCTCGCCACAAGCGGGAACTCGCTATTTTTTAACGAGAGCGACGGCGGCGGCTTAGTCTGGGCGGATAAATCCACGGGGACGACTCGTGAATGGGCGGGCATCTGCCTCGACCAAGTTTCCGGCAACACCGTTTATCCGCAGCTTTACGTTCACAACTACAACGGAACCACCAACACCTATCTAAATCGTGCGTTGGTGGAACTTCACTACGACGGACTCTATATTTCACACCAGCTAAGCGGTGCCGAGATATGGCACAAGTTCTTGACCGACGAAAACTCACAAAACTTTTGCGGGACA
Organism: Puniceicoccales bacterium; assembly: GCA_031289285.1. Lineage (GTDB taxonomy): Bacteria > Verrucomicrobiota > Verrucomicrobiia > Opitutales > UBA953 > CALNBE01. The sequence goes on along the minus strand of JAITPT010000138.1, from coordinate 1,312 downwards.
AAGACTGGTCTCGACTTCTCGCAAAACATTTCAATCGAGCTTTTCACCTACAAAACCCCGGCGGATGGCGTCGCGGCGACCTTTCAGTATGGTTGGAACAATTCTCCGGCGGCTTCCGTGTTTTACAACACCCGTTTTTCAACGGATTGGGAAGGGTTGGCCGCACAGGGGGACACTGTTATCACCAACAATGACGGCTCTTGGGCCGAATTGAGTGATGGCGAATACTTTGTTAACCTAAAAACGCCGACAACCCCCGCGCAACCCACAAACTGGGGCACCGTGATAGGCCGCATTTTCATCGCCCGCGCCGCCGGAACATTTTCGTGGGATTTGAAAGTCATCCCGACGCCCACCTAACCGTTTAACTCAATAACATTTATGCCCGACATCCCGAACCCGACACAAGGACTTTTTACGCAAGCCGCGCTATCCGCCGCGCAGGTCAATCCAATGGACGACCCTCGCAAGCCTATCCTCAATCGCGCTCTTGAAGCATTGATAGAGATTGCCCACAACGGCGGTGGCGGTGGCGGTGGCGGCACCACCGACTATGATGCGCTGAACAACCGCCCGTCCGTGAACAACGTTTTGCTGACGGGCAACGTGTCCCTCTCTGCGCTTGGCGCGGCTAACGCGGCGGACGTGGAGAACCTTTCCACCGTTGTCAATGCCTTGCAAGGATTGGGCGGCTATCTTCCCGCCACCGACTTTGGCGCGGCGGGGCCGTCGCAGGAGGACCTGACGAACTATGCGCTCGAACAAATTGACCTCACCGACCCGCTTCAAATCTTCAACGGAACCCGTGTCAAAAACACGGCGGACGGACATCTCTGGATTTTGACAAATACTCCTGACAGTAACCCTGCTGTCTTTGAATGGGTTGACGACGGTAGTAGTGACATTCTTGTTGACGACACCGTTGTCGCCGGGAGCGCAAACCCTGTCTCTGGCGGGGCTGTGGAAACAGCCGTTCGCACAACCGGGCGGCGCATCATTGTCCCGTATGCTGCGGTTCGTTTTCACGATAATTACAGCACAGATTTCTTTATCAATGTATCGCTTGTTCCTTTCTGGGATGGGGTGTATCAGGAGGGGGACGTGCTTGTAGTTTGTTTGGGTCGTCGCAGTTGGGCGGGAAATGGCGGTCGCACCAACATAAACTTGCGTCTCGAAGGTGGCGCCACGACGTCTAAATCTATCCACTGGCGCACTCGCGCCATATTGGCTGAGTCGGATTTGACGGTCTGGCGCACGAACACCGGTAACACCACGTCCAGCACCTACTACGTCTCCACCTCCAACCTTCTCT
>JAITPT010000302.1 GCA_031289285.1 Puniceicoccales bacterium | reverse complement strand
GTTAATTATTCGGGCAACTATCTGGGCAATTATTCAGAGAAAATGAAGACGAGTTCGTAACTAAGCAGAAAATCATGCACTTACGACGCAACGGATATTTGACGTATGTGCCGCTCGTGAATTAAAAGGCAGCCATTTTTTTCACTTGACCACAGGGGGCTTGTTGAAACTTCCCTTCGCACGGTCACGCACATCTCGCTTTTGCGAGGTTTATTCACCAACCACCTCCCCAACACTCCCCGCGATGGGACGACTGTGGACAACCCTGGTTTTTGAATTAAAAGGCAGCCATTTTTTTCACTTGACCACAGGGGGCTTGTGGAAATTTCCCTTCGCACGGTCACGCACATCTCGCTTTTGCGAGGTTTATTCACCAACCACCTCCCCTACACTCCCCGCGATGGGACGACTGCGGACAACCCTATTTGTTGAATTAAAAGGCAGCCATTTTTTTCACTTGACCACAGGGGGCTTGTTGAAATTTCCCTTCGCACGGTCACGCACATCTCGCTTTTGCGAGGTTTATTCACAAATCCATACCGCGCAGATGCGACAACATCTTCTCGCAATCCCCCCCCCCCCTTCTGTCGTTTTTAGGATTATTTCAAAACCACTTTTCCGCGCAGCACGATGTCCTCGGCACTGGTGCCGACTAAGATTTCGTATTCGCCGGCGACGGCTACGCGGCTGCGCACGAGCTTGTCCCACTCCGACATGGCAGAGGCTTTGAAGACAATTTCCACGCGGCGCGTCTCGCCCGCTTTCACCTGAAACTTCTCGAAACGCACGAGGCGCAACAGCGGCCCCGCGACAAGACTTGTGGTGTTGTGGAAGTAGATTTGCGCGACGTCTGTCCCGTCGCGGGTGCTCAGGTTGGTGACGGAAAAACTCAGGCGCACCTCGCCGTCTGGCGCGAGGGTCGGCGTCTCGACGGTGAGGTCGCTGTATTGGAAACGTGCGTAACTCAACCCGAACCCGAAGGGCCACAGCGGGCCGGGGGAGGCAGACACGTAGTCGCGCCCGGGAAAATCTGGCGAGCCGGGACGTTTGAAAATGCCGCGCGCACCCGGCGTGAAGTCGTAGTTTGTGGGCAGACTTCCCGCGCCTTCTGCCACCGAGACGGGGAGACGCCCAGAGGGGTCGAGGTTGCCAAACAAGATGTCGGCGAGCGCACTTCCTTGCTCCTCGCCAGCGAAAAACATGGCGAGGATGGCGGTCGCATTTTCCTTGACCCAGGGCGCGGAGCAGGGACGTCCGCTCAACAATACGACGATGACGGGGCGACCCGTGGCAGCGATTTCTTTGGCGAGCGCTTCTTGCGCACCGGGCAAATCGGGGTGCGCTTCGTCGTAGCCAGTGCCCGCCGTCGGCGAGTGTCGCGAGCGGCGGTTACTCGCGCCGACGAGCGGCGCACTCTCGTCGCCCAAGACGAGCAGAACGGCGTCGCAGCGTTTGGCGACAGCGACGGCCTCTGGGAAACCCGCACGCGAGCCGCCGGTGATTTCGCAGCCGCGTGCGTGGTGGATGCGCACGGTGTTGCCGAGCAGATTGCGCAAGCCTTGCAGCACCGTCACGCCGTCGGTGTCGTCGCCGCTCCAAGAATCTTCGCCAAATTGCGAGCGGTCGGCGTTGGGGCCGATGACGGCGAGGTTTTTGATGCGCCCCGTGTCGAGCGGCAAAAAGTCGTCGGTGTTTTTGAGCAGGATGACGGACTCGGCGGCGAGGCGGCGGGCGAGTGTGCGCGAGGCACTGGTGCGTAGGCGGACGCCGAGGACATCGGGGGCGATGACGCGGCGCACGTCGAACAGGCCCGCGAGAAACTTCAGGCGCAGCACACGGGCGACGGCGCGGTTAATCTCGGACTCGGAAACTTTTTTCGCCCGCACCGCTGCGGCGAGAGATTTGTAGGTGTCGCTGCCCGTCTCGATGTCCACGCCGGCGGCGAGTGCTTGCGCGGCGGCATCGTCGCCACGGGCCACGCCGAAGACACTGCTGTTCATCGCGACGCCGCCCGGGGCGGAGAGCACGGCACCAGGGAAATGCCATTCGCCGCGCAGCACCGTGTCGAGCAGCCAGCCGTTGGCGTGACCGGGGACGGAGTTGATGGGGCTGACGACGGGCATGACGACCTGCGCGCCGCCGAGCGTGACGGCGTCCTCGAAGGGCGGGAAATGCAAGGCGCGTAGGGCGCGTGTGCTGAGCGAGACGGGTGCGCCGTAGAGGCCGCTATCCGCCGCGCCCCAACCGGTGAAGTGTAGCGCGGTGCCGAAGACTTTATTTGGGGCGAGCCATTGGAAAGTGCCTTTGCCCTGCAAGCCCTCCAAGAACGCCAGCCCCAGCGTGGTGACAAGTGTCGGGCATTCGCCGAAACACTGGGAGATGCCGCCAAAACGCGGGTCGCGCCCCAGCGCAAAAGAGGGTGCCAAAATCTCCGCCGCGCCGATGCTGCTCGCCTCGGTGGCGATGCGCGCCGCCATGTCGCGCACGAGGTCGGGGTTCCACGTCGCGCCCAGCGCGAGGGCGCAGGGAAAAATCGTCGCGCCACGCGCCGCGACACCGTTTGAGCAAGTGATGACAAACAGCGGCGGGATGCCCAGCCGTGTGTTTCGCAACAAGTAGGAGCGGGCACCTCGCGCTTTGATTGCGCTGTCGCGGGCCTCCGCGCCGCTCTCTATGCGGATAACGCCGGGCGCACGCCCGCGAAAAACTCGTTCAAGGGATTCCTCGGAAACGGCGTCCTCAAAGATTTGGAGCTTGGAGAGGTCGGTCTGGCGGAGCTGGTCGCATTTCTCGTCAAGGGTCATTCGCCGCAGCAGGTCTTCGACCCGCTCGGCGACGGGGAGGGTGGAGTTTTTGTATTTTGCAGTGGCAGACGGCATGGCGGCTAAAAGTTTTTTTCCGGCGGTGCCGGAGTCGGGGCAAGCGCAACATTTCTGTTTTGCGTTTGCGAGAAATAAAGCATGGCGCGAGGGCGGTGGCGGCGGTGGCAGCGGGCGGCGAGGGCGGTGGCGGCGGTGTGGGACGGGCGGGCAGCGGGGTTCGGAAAAAGTTTTCTTTGGGAACCGTATGCGCTCTCGTTTGTCTGGCGCGGTTCTTCTTTCTTCTTCACTTCAAGCACTCACCTATGTCTCAAAACAACATCATCTCACTCGGCGGAACAAGCCGCCGCAGGTTCATAACAAATTGCGCAGCTGCGGCTGCGAGCATCCCCGTTCTGGCGGGGCTGCCGACAAATGTTTTTGCCGCCGGAGCTAACGACGGCATTATCAGGATCGGCCTCGTCGGCGCGGGTGGTCGCGGGACGGATGCCGTCGGCAACATCCTCGAAGCGGCAAGGATTGCCAAAAAAAATGTCAAGGTCGTCGCGGTCGGCGATGTTTTTGCGGACGCCGCCAACGGTGCCGCCAAACGTTTCGGGGCGCAGGCTTTCGTCGGTTTCGACGCTTACAAAAAAGTTTTGGACGCCGGAATTGACATCGTGATTTTGGCGACAGCACCGGGTTTCCGTCCCGTGCATATCGCGGCGGCAGTCGAAAAGGGTGTTCATATTTTTGCCGAAAAACCTGTGGCGACCGACCCCGCTGGTGCCCGCTTGGTGCTCGAAGCCGCCGCCAAGGCCAAGGAGAAAAAGCTCTCTTTTGTGGCAGGCACACAGCGCCGCCACCAGAATAATTACATCGAGACGCTCAAGCGTATTCACGATGGCGAAATCGGAGAAATCGTCGGCGGGCAGGTTTATTGGTGCATGGGCGGTTTGTGGCACAAGGGGCGCAAACCGGAGTGGACGGAAATCGAATATCAAGTGCGCAACTGGCTTTATTTTACGTGGCTCTCTGGCGACCACATCGTCGAGCAACACGTGCATAATATTGATGTCGCGAACTGGGCTTTTGGGGCGCACCCCGCCAAGGTTTTTGGCATGGGCGGGAGGCAGTCGCGCACCGGTAAAGAGTATGGCGATGCGTTTGACCATTTTTCGATTGAATACGAATATCCGAACGGTGCGCGTGTGCAGAGTTTTTGCCGACAAGCGCCGGGCGCGAACGACCGCGTGACAGAGCGGCTCGTCGGCACGAAGGGCGTGGCTGTCCCGGGGGCGATTTACAAGCACGGGGAGCGGCGGCCTGCGTGGCGTTACTCGGGCGGCGGTCTCAACCCGTATGTTCAGGAGCATGTAGATTTGCTCAAAAGTATCACGGGCGAGGGGCCGTATCAGAACGAAGGTGTCAATGTCGCCGAGTCCACGCTAAGCGGCATCATCGGGCGCATGTCTGCCTACACGGGGCGCGAAATCAGCTATAAATGGGCACTCGAAGCCTCCAAGCTCGACATCGTTCCCAAAGACCCAACCCGCGACACCCCCGCACCAGTAGTGGAAATCGCAGTTCCGGGTCGCACGAGACTTATCTGAGCAATAGGACAAATAGGTCGTATAGGTCGAATAGGTCGTATAGTTTCCATCGGCGTCTGGAGTCCGGCGTCTGGCGTCCGATGTCCGGCGTCCGGTATCCGGTATCCGGTGGTTTCTTTGCGTTGCTCAGGTGCCACCAGCTAAAAACTGCCACCCGCTTTGGGGCTATTTATGGCCAGCCGCCGAAGTGCTCACTTTTTCTTTGCTACGGGTTTCTTTGCCGGCTTTGCCTTTTTTGCTGGCACTGGTTTTTTCGCAGGCTTCGCCTTCTTTGGCGTCGCCGATTTTTTCGCAGCAGCATTCGGCTTCGCTGCTTTTTTCGTCGGCGTGCTCTTTTTTGCCGACGATGTTTTTTTTGCTGGCGCAGTCTTTTTTGCTGGTGTCGCTGCTGCCGTCGCTTTCGGCTTTGCCGACTTTTTGCCGGACGCCGCCTTGGGCTTTTTTTTGAGCAGCACTTTTACGAGCGAATCTGCCCCAAGTTTTTCCTGCAATGTGCCGAGGTGCATATCGCTACGAACTCCGAAGTCGCGATGATACTTCTCTTCGATTGTGCCAACATGTGTGTCTTCGCGCTTGTAGCGCAGAAGGCCATCTTTGCTTCTTGGCCGGTCGCCTTTCATTCCTGATGTGTTTTTTGCCATGAGATAGAGTTTTTTTGATGATTAAGGTGTTTAGTTATCAAAAAAACTGAAAAGATATTTCTCCTTCTTTTGCAAGCGTAAAAAGCCAAATGAAAAAATCGAATTAAAAGGCAGCCATTTTTTCTCTTGCTTTCATGTTTCGCATGGTCCATTTCGCTGCACGCGCCCTACACTTCTTGATTTTGCCTTTCGTTCAAAAATCAAGCATCACTCTCAAAACACCATCACCTATCATTGCGTCTCCCTCCCCGTCAAAGGAAGGGTTTGCTATGTGCTTGAATTAAAAGGCAGCCATTTTTTCCTCTTGCTTTCATGTTTCGCATGGTCCATTTCGCTGCACGTACCCTACACTCCTTGATTTTGCCTTTCGTTCAAAAACCAAGCATCACCACCAAAACACCTCCACCTATCATTGCGTCCCCCTCCCGTCAAAGGAAGGGTTTGCTATGTGCTTGAATTAAAAGGCAGCCATTTTTTCTCTTGCTTTCATGTTTCGCATGGTCCATTTCGCTGCACGCGCCCTACACTCCTTGATTTTGCCTGCCCTTCAAAAACCAACCAACACCACCAAAACACCTCCACCTATCATTGCGTCTCCCTCCCCGTCAAAGGAAGGGTTTGCTATGTGCTTGAATTAAAAGGCAGCCATTTTTTTCTCTTGCTTTCATGTTTCGCATGTTCTATTTCGCTGCACGCGCCCTACACTCCTTGATTTTGCCTGCCCTTCAAAAACCAACCAACACCACCAAAACACCACCACCTATCTTTGCGTCTCGCGGACGGGCAACGGTAGTTTTTATTATCCTCAAAACGGCAGTTCCGCAGGATGGGTTTGCACAAGATTTTGAGGCGGATGCTGGTTGCGTTTTCTCGACACGCACCTTGCGGTGCGTGGAGCGGAAGGCGCAAGCCGCAGACGGCCCAAAAATTGCCCAAAACCGCCCGCATTGACTGCCGTTTTTAGGTTTATGGACGTTTTTTTCTGGGGGGGGAGAATAATTTTCCTTTTTGTGTTACTTTCTTGTTTTTTGCAGGTCATTGTTTGCTTCTATGTTTTCACACTACCACTTTTTTTGCTTCCGGCATCTTCTTTGCTTGCCGCTGTTCACGCTTGTTGCCGCTTGCACACCGACTTCTCCGACGCCGCCAAATCCCGCGCCCGCGACGCCCGCAACAGCCGCCGCTGTCGCTACCGCCGCCCCTGCCGCCCCCAGCACCGCCGTCGTCGCCTCGGAGGAGTTTTGGGGAAGGCTTGCGGATGAACGCGAGGTCAAACTTTTCACCCTTGACAACGGCAGGGGCTTGCGAGTGCGTCTTTGCGAACTCGGTGCCACGATTGTTTCCATCGAGACACCCGACCGCCAAAAACACACCGCCGATGTTGTTTTGGGCTACGACAATCTTGACGGCTATGCGAAGGATTACTCGTGTTTTGGCGCGGTTGTCGGGCGAGTCGCCAACCGTATCGCCAACGCGCAATTCACCCTTGACGAGCAGACCTACAAACTCGCTGTCAATAACGCCCCCGGCGGCAAACCCTGCTCACTCCACGGCGGCAAAAAGGGCTTCAATCGCGTTCTCTGGAAAGGCTCGCTCGGCAAGGGCGAAGACCCGTCCGTCGTTTTTTATTACCGTAGCGTTGACGGCGAAGAGGGTTATCCGGGAAACCTTGACGTCTATGTTACCTACACGGTTTTGCCCGACAATTCGCTGCGCGTGGAATACGCCGCCACGACCGACAAGCCGACGCCCGTAAATCTCAGCCAACACAGCTATTTCAACCTCGCGGGCGAGGGCAGCGGCGACATCCTCCATCACCGCCTCACGCTTGCCGCCTCGCGCTACACACCTGTCAATGCTGGCCTCATTCCCACTGGTGCTTTGCTCTCTGTAAAAAACACTCCGTTTGACTTTTCCGTTTCACGCGAAATCGGCGAACGGATTGACGAAAAACACCCGCAGCTTGCTCTTGGTGGCGGCTACGACCACAATT
>JAITPT010000301.1 GCA_031289285.1 Puniceicoccales bacterium | reverse complement strand
CCGTAGTTTTTGAGTGGCTCGAAGATGGCGGTGTCGCCTGTGAGTGTGACCTCGGAGATGTTTGCCAAATCGCCCGCCGCCCCGATTGAAAACTTGCCCGCATTGATTTCCGCCGCGCCAAAAAGATAGACGGTGGTGCTAAGTGTGACCGTGCCTGCGCCTGTTTTTACGATGTCGCCCGCGCCCTCGATGGGCGACGCGACATTGAGTTCCCACGGCGACGCGAAGTCCAAAATGAGCTTGGCGTTGGATTGGATTTCGATGCGTGAGGGCACGACGTAGAAGCTGATGCCGTCGGTGAAGCCGAGTTCTGCCTCGGGCTTTGCGACGAAGTAGGCAGACTGGCTTACGCGCCCGACGACGAACTTTCCGGCGTCAACAAAAGTTGGCCCGCGATAGAGGGATTGGGTGCCCGTGCCGCCCACGATGGTGAAATTGCCGCTGACATCCCCGTCGCCCTGCGCCAGCACCATCTCGCCCGCGCCCGTTTTGCGGATGCCGCTTAGAGAAGTGCTATCGTTGCTGCCACCATTTCCATCGTCGCGCACGGAAGCATTCACGACGAGTTTTGCAGCTTCTTCTACTTGGAATACGAACAAGCCGCTGGCTACCGACAGCCGGTAGCCTATGCGAATACCCTCTACGCCCCTCGCACCTTTGTCTGTTCTGATGTAAGAGATGAGCGGGTTTTCTTTGGTGAAAGGCAGACCTGTCTGTGGGTCAATCGCTCGCAATTTTTCCCCTGTTGCGGGGTCGAGCAATGGCAGACCGTATGTGGGGTCAAGCTGGTCGGCAGTGACAACTAAGCTGTCGCGGAGTTGCCAAGTGCCCCATACGTCAGTATTATCGTAACTTCCGAAGCCGTAAAGAGTTCCGCCGTTGAGCGTGAGGTCGGAGATGCGGGCGTAGGTATTCGCGCCTAATATGCCGCTGTTTTGGTTGTCGCCGACGAGCACCGCCGTGTAGCTACGGACATTGACATCCGCCGTATTGCTCGCGTTGTAGCAATTTGTCCAAAATTCGCCTTTGGGGTTGACGATGATGCGCCCCGCCAATTCCACCTTCTCCGCTGCTGCCCCCGCAGTGCTCGACACCTCTACCGTGGGTCTTCCGTAGGCCTTTGAGCCATAGACGAGAATGCCCTCGTTGACGATGTAGCCGCCCGTGTGCAGGGGTGCTTGCGTAATGGAAACGACGCCTGGGCCTTCTTTCACGATTGTCACGGCTTTGCCGTAGGATGCGGCGTTTGCGTAGTCTGTGCTGGCGTTGCCGATGACGATGTTCACCCAGAGCGGCGAGTCCATGTCGTGGTTACCGAGGACGAGCCGTCCGTCAGGTGAAGAGGAGGAGAGGCGGGCGTTAGGAACAGTGCCGTTTGGGACAGCCCCGTCGGCGGTGCCGATGGTGCTGAAAGCCGGATTATCAAGGCGGACAATGCCTTTTGCAAAAAGAGTGAAGGCGTCGAAAGAGATGGAGCCGGAACCGCCCAAGTAAATTGTGTCAACGGAGGTATTCGCCTTAAGGGAGAAGCGGTAGTCATTCCTGTTGGCGACAGGGAAGTTGCCGTCGAGATAAAAGTTGGTGTTCCGGTAGTTGCCATCGGTAGCCTGCACGTAGAGCACCGTCCATGTGGACAGATGGATTTCTCCCGTGAAGTCGGGGCTGGAAGTGTAAAATTGGATGTGCGACGCATCGGTGGCTGAGCCGCTGCTGACTGTCGCGCCCGCCGAGAGTTTCACCACGCCGTCACCGACAAAGAGCGTGTTCAGTTCGTAGTCTTTTTTGTCCATTATGACCGTCGCGACATCGGGCGCGTTCACGATAACCGCGTTGCGGACACCGCTGGTGGTAGCGTTTGTGTCTGCTGCGGCACCGGAGACGTCTAAGAGTGCGTTGTTGCCGAGGGTGACGGGTCCCGGGCCGAGAGCGCTGGCGTTGTTGACGATTAGGGAGTTTGTGCTTCCGGCGGGCACGCTTCGGACGAATGTTCCTCCGGTGTATGCGTTTGCGGTGGAGAGGGTTAGTGTTCCGGTGCCGTCTTTGTAGAGTTTTGTGCCTGTGCCGGAGATTTTACCTGTGCCGCCGATTGTGTATGTTGAGCCGGAGGCGTTTTCGACGATGACAGCGGCGGGGAAGACGTCTGCGGCGACGTTGACGGAAGCGGTGCTGCCGGTGAAAAACGCGGTGTCACCTGTGTAGAATGCGGTGGGGTCGCCGACGTTGAGTGTTCCGCCGGAGGTTTTTACGTTCCAGCCCGCCGAGGCGTTTTGCCAGTTACCGGAAGACCATTGGAGGACGTGTGGAGTGGCGGCGAGGTCGAGTTTTATTAGGCCGGCGGTGGCGGAAAGAGTTGGTGTGGAGGTCGGGCGGTAGGTGCCGCTGTTGCTGACATCCCAATCGGTAGAGGGGAGTGCGCCGTTGAGTGTGGAGCCATAGCCGAGCAGGGCAATGTTTCGAGTGCCTGTTTCGCCGCGCTCAATGAGACCTTCGGCGAGCGAGGTGTAGAGTGGGCCGAGGTCGAAGGTGACTTTGGCGGAACGAGTTCCGCCGGTGGCGATGGTGTGTTGGCCGACTGCGGTGGTGCGCACGGTGGAGGCACCGGTGAAGTTGAGGTTGCCCGTCACGATGCCAAGCCCGCTGGCAAATGTTGCGCCAGCCGCGATGTTGACGGTGCCGGTGATAGTGCCGCCGTCCGCCACGCCGAGAACTGCGCCGGAGCTAACGGAGGCGCTTGCGGCTTTGATGCCGCCTGTGATGAAAAGTGAACCGGCGGAGACGGTTATCGTTCCAGTGCCGAGGTCGCTTGCGACGCCAGTGAGAATTGCGGTGCCTGCGCCTTGTTTCTCGAAGTTGCCGCTGCCTGTGATGTTGCCGCCGATGATGAGGTCGGTGCCTGTGGCGAGCGTCGTGCCATTTGCCTCTGCGCCGCGGACGGTGTTGGCAATGAGTTTTCCGCCTGTGCTCACGAGAATTGCTTTGGCGTTGGGGAGGTTGCCGTTGTTGCCGCCGTCGCCTATGCTAAGCGACATCCCGACTTCGCCGTAGATGCGCAGGGTGCCAAGCCAATCGGCATTTTCTCCGGTGAGGTAGAGGAGGTGGTTCAAAACGTAGGCATTCGTGGCCGAGGGTTCTCCGAACTCGAGAGTAACATCCTCGGTGCCAATGATGTTGCCCGTAATTCTTAATCCAGTGGAGTTACCGGAGTTAATGCGTGAGAAATAGACATTTGCCACTGGGTCAGCGACGACTGTGATGTTGCCGGAGAGTTTGGAGGTAGAGGCATTGTCAACTCGTATCGCGCCGACCATCATAGAGTTGTCTGGTTCGGGTATCCCTGGGCCAGTGATAAAGATGTTGTTCGTCCAATCTGCATTGGCGCGGGTGAGCAAGATTTTTCCAGTGTTTGATATATATATCGGGCCGGTGCCGGCACCAGAGGCGGTGACGGTGACCCGCCCGCTTTCGATATACAACCCGCCGGAAAAGGTGTTTCCGGCTATGGTAAATCCGAGGGAGTTTGCCGCATTAAGAAGTCCGCCGTCAGCTTTTTTCACAATATAGCCGCTGCCGACAAACCTGTTGGTGGGATTAAAGCCGCCGGAGGGGAGTCCGTTGTAAATGATTGCGGAGTCGGGGCGTATGAGTCGGATGTAGTTGTTGCTGCTGCTGGTGCCGAGGGATTTCATGGCTGCGGAGAGGAGTTCAATCTGGCCGTCAGCAATCCATGTGTTGTTTGTGGTGCCGGGCTGCACAGAGAGGACGAGTTTTCCTTTGCCGAGTTTGCGGAGGGCTTCTGCGCCAGTGAGGGCACCTGTGTAAAAGATGGTGACGGGAGCGAGGGTGTCGTCGCGAGGGTCGGAGGTGCCGACTTTTATGAATGAGTTGGCATTGTTAATTTTGATACCGACGCCTGTGGCGGAGTTACCGGCGACGATGGTGGTGCCGTCTTCGCCGTATAGTTGGAAGATGTTGCCAGCACCTGCGAGAAGGAGGTTTTTGCCGTCAAGGTTTGCCCAGTTGTTGATGGCGATAGTGCCGCCAGTGGTCCAAGTGATGTCGCCGATGGTGGACAGCCAGCCCGGGGTGGTGCCAGTGAGGCGGACGACGTAGCCCGTGGTGTGTTCAAAAAGGAACTTGCCATCTGCCGCCACCGGTTTGTTCACCCGTGCGCCGAAATCTACGTCGCCCTTGAGACTGATGTAGGAGTTGGAATAGGTATCGCCCTGCGCCAGCGACACGGTTGCGCCAGTGCCCAAAATTGCGCCGCTGCCGAGAGTAAAACCTCGGTTTCCGCCTGCGCCGTAGATTGTTCCGGTGTATTCGGAGAGGTCGCCTTCTATTTGCAGGGCAACGATTTCTTCGTTTCCTGTGAGCACACGGGCGATAGTGCCGGAGCCTATGACTTTGCTGCGAATGATGAGCGCGTGAGAGCCAGAGCGGATAAGGATTGCAAAGGAATTCGCATCGTCGGCACCGTGGGTGCCTGTATCAATGGTGCCGCCAGAAATCGTGACAGAGCTGGAGTATAGCGCACCTTTTCCGGCGAGATAGAGGCCGACGATTTGGCCGCCGACAACTTCTTCGCCCGGGCTAATCCAGTTGCCGGGAGCGTCAGGCCCTGTTGGCCAGCGGTCGTTGAGGTGGAAGTTTGTCGCTACATTGCCGACGAGTCGAAGTGTATAGTCTGGCGCGAGATGGAGTCTGAGTGGGGTGGTGTTTTCGAAGCGGTAGATGTCGCCGGTGAGTGCGGCGGTGTTGACGCCTGTGTCGTTGATGGTCCAGCGGGATGCGTCGGTGAAGTTGGAGGTGGTGGCGTCGGTGCGGATGTAGCGGTGGAAGCCAGTGGAGTTGACAGTGAGTGTGATGTTTTCGGTGTTTTGGGCGAGTGTGGCATTGGCACTCATGTGGAGATTTGTGAGGCGGAAGTCTGCGCCGGTGTTGTTGGCGATGGGGGAGGTGCTTTGGAGCAACGTGTAGGTGCCGACGGCGAGCGAGCCGTAGATTTTGCTGATGTCTATGGCGACAGAAGCGCCGTTGATGGTGAGGGAGTTAGTGGAGAGGATGGGGGTGCTGCTGAGGGTGCCGGAGAGTTCCCAGAAGGTAGAGTCGGAGGGGTCGGTGGGGGAGTTGAAGGTGAGCGCGCCGATTGTGGCAGTGGCAGTGGTGCTGGCAGTGGTGAGTAGCGTGGAGTGGTTGGCGAGGAGGAGGGCAGCAGTGGTGGAGTTAGGCTCGATGGTGACTGTGGCAGCACCAGCGCGGACGGTGCCCGCGATGTTTGCGCCGGTGGCAATGGTGAAGGACGTGGGGCGGGGTGCCGCCAGCGTGGTGAGTTGTTGCGAGGTGGGTAGCACAGACAATGCGGTCTGTGAGGCGGGGGCGGGCGCGGCGGGGGCGGGCGCGGGTGCGGGTGTGGGGGCGTAGCTTCCGATGTTGAAGGTGATGCCGGATGCGGCGTTTCCGGCGTAGCTGAATGCGCCTGAGGTGAGGTTGACGTTTCCCGTGCCAGTGAGGGCGTGTTTGGTAGCGAGTGCGGGGACTGGCGCACCTGAGGACGCGGTGGGGTCGCGGGCGATTTCGAGTGTGGCATTTGCGCCGGCGAAGTTGAGCGCGGCGGTGGCCTCGGTTAAGCCGAGTGTGGCGTCGCCCGTGACGCGCAATGTGGCGTTGTTTGCGATGTCGAAGCCGCCGGAGTAGGTGTTTTGCGCAGAGGTGAGTGTGGTAGTGGTGGCGGGAGCGATGCTAACGAGGCCGGAGGCGGTGCCAGAGAGGGGCGAGGCGAGGGTGTAGTTTTTGGTGAGGGTGAGTGTGCCATTTACGACGAACTCGCCAGTGGCGGCGATGTTGACAGCGTCGGTGGCGGAGGTGCCGATTTGGAGCGTCGCGCCGGAGTCAATGGCGATTTTATCTGCGGTGTAGGAGCCGCCCGGGCTGGCACTGGTGAGGGCAGTGGTGCCGCTTTTCACCCAGAGGCCGGTGTCCGCCTCGACGAAATTAGGGGCGAGCGTGACGGTGGCATTTGAGGTGAAGACGACGGTTTTTGCTCTGCTGTCGGCAGACCAAGCGATTGCGCCGCCGCTGGGGGCGTTTGCGTCAGCCTCGGCGGCGTTGCGAGCGAGGTTGAAGTTGGTGCTGTCTTGCCATGTGCCGTTGCCGCCCGCCCAGAAGAGCATGTCGGCAGTGCCGTGCCCGTGGACTTGGAGGGCTGTGAGGGCGTTGCGGACGCCAGAGTTTCCTGTGCTGACTTCGAGGAGGCCAGAGCTAAGGCCGATGTCGCGGACACGCAGGTAAGCGCCACCCGTGCCTTCCTTGAAGATGGTGGTGTCGTAGGTGTCCATCTTCGCCATTCCCGCCGCCCAGAGCTGCCATTGGCCGGAGCCGACAGCAGTGCCAGCAGGGAGCTGCTGTGTGCCGCCAGCGATGCCTTTGTAGAGGGTGCCATTGACCCAGAGCGGAGAGACGGTGGTGTTTGTGGTGAACTTATCGGTGCCGAAATAGGCGATGACGTCGTAGTTATCCGCGAAGTTGTTTAGGCCGGTGATTTTGACTTGTGCGCCGCCAGTGTTGGTAATCCACGGATTTGCGGAGAGGCCAATGATTTGGGAGTGGTTCTCCGGCATGAAGTAGCTGAGGATTTGGCCGTTGCCAGTGGTGCTGGGGACGCCGGTCGCCCACTGCCCGCCCGAGACGACGAGGGTGATGCCGGAGTAGGTGTTGCCCTTGTTGTCGCGGTTCCAGTTGATGGTGTCTTTCGTGGAGGAGGAGGCGTTGGTGTTGCCGGTCGCCGTGGTGGTCTTGAACCAATACTGGCCTTCGACAGGGATGGCACCAGCAGTCATGGTGACGTTGAGGTTGGCGAGGACGATGCTGAGCGTGCGCTCGTATTGGAAGTCGCTGGCAGTGGTCGCAGCGGCGGCGGGCGCGAGGAGGGCCGCGAGGTCGGGGGCGACGCTGGCAGCAGTGACGGCTGCGCCGAGTGTGGCGGCGCGGGCGAGGAAACGAGTGAGCAATCTGCGCTTACAGATTAGGTGAGGAGCGGTGGTGTTCATTGGAGAAAGTAGTGGGTGGTGTGGTGGGCGGTGGGCGGTGGGCGGTGGGTGGGAGGTGGCGGTGGGTGGGTGGGAGGTGGTGAGTGGGCAGGCGGTAGGTGGGCGGTAGGTGGTGAGCGGTGCGGGTGGCGGGCGACGAGCGAGTAGTAGCCGAGGTGTGGGCGAGACGCGGACAAGTTGCGTTGCAGAAGGCGGAGGGTGGCAGGTTTCTCTGTTATTTCAACAGCGGAAATAGTGCTTGTTACACATTTGTTTTGGTAACGTGAACGGCCCGCAGAACGCCGTCCTGAGAACTGGGGTAACGCGATTGGTGGCGTGTTTCGTGTTCCAGTAGGGCGAGTTTTCATTTTTATTTTTAGCCAACTTCTCCCGACAACCATGCCCGCCGCCGAAAACACACCAGCCACAGTAGCCACAGACTTTTTTTCCGCCTTGCTTGACGGCGGTGCCGACGTGGGCGCCGACGTGGGCGTCGCCGACGCTGCCGTCGCCGACGCTACGGCGCGGGTCGCTGCACTGCGCCGCGAGATAGCGCGGCACAACCGCCTCTACTATCAAGAGGCGACGCCGGAGATCACCGACTTTGAATACGACCGGCTTGCCCGCGAGCTCGAGGATGTGTTGGCGCAAAACCCAGCGTTGGCCGACGCCGCGCCCGAGACGCAAACGCCCGGCGACGATAGCGCCGAGGGGTTTGCCAAAGCCGCCCACGACGCCCCGATGCTCAGCATCGCCAACACCTACAACCGCGCCGAGTTTTTCAACTTCGCAGCCTCGCTCCGGCGTCTGCTCCCGCCAGAGGCCCCGCTCAAACTCGTTGTCGAGCCAAAAATTGATGGCGTGGCCGTCAGCCTACTTTACGAAAACGGGCGGTTCGTCCGCGCCCTCACACGCGGCAACGGCGTCGTTGGCGACGACATCACGCGCAACATCGCGACCCTCGCGGCACTCCCGCACGAGTTGACTGCGCCCGCGCCGAGGCGCATCGAGCTACGCGGCGAAATCTACATGCGGAACGCCGAGTTTGCGCGCATCAACGCCGCCCGCGAGACCGCCGGTCTGCCCCTCTACGCTAACCCGCGCAATCTCGCCGCAGGCACCGTCAAACTTCTCGACCCCGCCGAGACCGCCGAGCGGAAACTGGAAGTTGTTCTCTACGGTTTCGGCGGCTGCGACCCCGCGGATTGTTTCGCGACGCTGGGCGAGTTCCGCGACGCGCTCCGCCGCTGGGGGCTGCCAAGCGTCGAGTTTTTTGAGCGGGCAGACTCCGCCGAGGTCGCGTGGGAAGCCATCAGGCAACTTGAAACGCTCCGGCGCGGTTTCGCTTATCCAACCGACGGTGCCGTCGTGAAGCTCGACTCGGTGCGCGACCAAGCACACGTCGGTGCCAACAACAAATGCCCGCGCTGGGTCATCGCCTACAAGTTTGCGCCGGAGCAAGCGCAGACGCGCCTTCGCGCCATCACGCTGCAAGTCGGGCGCACGGGCGCAATCACGCCAGTCGCCGAGCTTGACCCCGTGGAAATCTCCGGCAGCACGGTTTCCCGCGCCACGTTGCACAACGAGGACGAGGTCGCCCGCAAAGACCTTCGCGAGGGCGACACGGTGGTCGTCGAAAAGGCGGGCGAAATCATCCCGCAGGTTGTTTGCGTCGTCCCCGAAAAACGTAACGCGGCGAGTGTGCCGTTCGACTTTGCGGCGCGGCTCGCCGAGCTTGGCCTCGACGCCGCCCGCGCTGAGGGCGAGGCCGTCTGGCGACTCAAAACGCCAAGCCGCGAGCAGCGTTTGCGCGGTCTCTCGCACTTCGCGTCGAAACAGTGCCTCGACATCGAGAACCTCGGCCCCGCCGCCGCCGCCGCGCTGCTCGACGCGGGTTTTGTCAACGGCCCAGCCGACTTCTACAAGTTGCGGCGCGAGGACCTTGTGTTGCTGGAAAACTTCGCGGACAAATCGGCAGACAATCTTGTCTCCGCGCTGGAGGCATCGAAGCGGCGCGAGCTTTGGCGGGTCATCCACGCATTGGGCATTCCGAATGTGGGGATGCGGACTGCGAAAGATTTGGCGCAGCATTTCAAGACGCTCGACGCCCTCGCCGCCGCTGGCTACAGCGATTATCGCAAGCGGGTCGTCGGCACATCGGGGCGCGAATTGACGGCGGAGGAGAGTGTCGTCACGGGTGTCGGCGCGGTGATCGCGCAGAGTCTCATCGCGTGGTTTTCTGCGCCGGAGCACCGCGAGTTTGTGGAGGCGTTGCGAAGTGCAGGGTTGAACTTTTCCGGCGGGAGAGTGGGGGTAAACGCGGGAGTAGGAGTGGGAGCGGGAGGTGCGGCGGGGGGAGTGGCGGGTGCGGGAGGTGCGGGAGAGGAAGT
>JAITPT010000185.1 GCA_031289285.1 Puniceicoccales bacterium | reverse complement strand
GTCCGCCTCGCCGGGCAAATCGCCCTCGCCAAGGATGTCCAGCCCGATGCCGTCGATGCGCTCGCCGTTGGGCGCGGTGGCGGTTTCCTTTTTCAACAACACCACCTGCTGCGGCAAATCCAGCACCGTCACGCGCACGTCGGGGTCGTGACCCACGCACCGCAACGCCCAGCGTCCCGTGTTGCCACCGACATCGTAAATGAGCGCGGGCTTGTATTGAAAGATGTGCGCCAGCGCCGGCCCAAACGCGCAGTCGGAGTAAAAATGGTCGAACGCAAACCAGCTTGTTTTTGCTGGTTCGGGCAGCGAGGAGAGCGCGGGGTAGATGGTTGGCCATTTCCCGAAAACCTCCAGCCCAGCGGGAGTGCCCGCCGTCACCGCCTCTTTCAACCGCGCCATGCCCGCGTAGCAAATGTCCCGCGTGAAATCCATGTTCACCCGCGTCATTTTATCGTTCAGCAAAAAGTGCCCTGTCTTCGCCAAGAAAAACTTTTCGCCTTGTTGGAAAACAAGCCGTCCGCTCAGCCCCATATCGAGCAACACGCCCGCGCCGTAATCGCTCAGCGAACACGCTTCCGCCAACTCGTGCCGCGTCGCGCCCGCGTCGCCGCGCTGTTCGAGTTGACGCAAAATCCCCAAGTCGCGCAGGCAGACCGCCGCCTGAAATAAAATCGGCGCGAAGGCGATGCGTTGTGCTTCGCCAATCGCATCGAGTGCGCTCAGCGGGTCGTGGTCGTAGTGGTTTTTGGAAGGCGTGGCGGAGGAGGGAGTGTCGGACATGCTGACGGCGTTTCGGATGTTAAAAGCGAGTGTGGCCGTTTTGCGTTTATCCGGGCAGGCGCGTCATCTCGCGCAGGGCGGCGGCGCGGCTCTCGATTTCGGTGACACCTGCGCTTTCCAAGCGGTCACACGAAAACGATTCGACGGTGAGGCTCGCGACGGCGGTGGCATAGAGCATCGCGAGTTTGAGCGCCGTGAAGTCCGAGCGCCCCAGTGCGGCGAGCACCCCGACGAGGGCACCGGCAAACGAGTCGCCCGCGCCCGTGGGGTCGCGCAAATCCGTGACGGGATACGCTGGCAAGGCAAACAGCCCTTCCCTGTGAAAGAGCAAGGCCCCGTGCTCGCCTTTTTTGACAAGCACCGAGCGCGCACCCGTCTCTTTGAGCAGCTTGCGGCCTGAGAAAAACAGGTTGCTCTCGCCCGAAAGCAGCTCGGCCTCGCTCTCGTTGAGGACAAAAAGATTGGCGTGCGCCGCCACGCGCAGCAGGTCTTTGCGGGCGGTCTCAATCCAGAGGTTCATCGTGTCGGCGAGCACAAAACGCGGCTCGTGTAGCTGCCCGAGCACGGCGAGTTGCAGCGTGGGGGCGTCGTTGGCAAGCAGCACAAATTGCGTCTCGCGCCACGCCTCTGGCAAGGGCGGGCGAGGCTCGGCGTTGACGCCTAAGCGCGTCTCCAGCGTGTCGCGGTGGTTGTAGTTTTCGTGGTATTTACCGCTCCAGAAAAAAGTTTTTCCGGCGGCTTCGGTGTGGAGGCCGTCGAGGTCAACGCCGTGCGAGCGAAGCCGTTTGCGGTCTTTTTCGGCAAAGTCCCCGCCGACAATTCCGGCGAGGCGCGAGTCCGTGAAAAACGCGGCGGCGAGTGCGGCGTAGGAGGCGCTTCCGCCCAGAAGGCGTTTGCCGGAGGCTTTCGGCGTGATGATGTCGTCGTATGCCACCGTGCCCGATACGAGCAGGGATTGGGGGGCATCCACACCGGGAAAGGCGGATGGCGCAATGATTGTTGGGAAAACTATCCGTTGGGACATGAGGCGAAGCGTAACCGCCGCCCGCTCGCCAAAGCAAGCGGCATATAATCCTGCCCGCGCCGCTGCCCGCGCAGAACGGAGATTGCCGCCGCCGCGCTTTTTCGTTCCATGCCCGCCACACATCACGAACACACTCAACCCGACCTACGATTTGCCTTCCGCTATGAAAAACTGGATTTACCACAGCCCACCCGGGAACACCGCCTGCGAATTGGAATCCAGCCTCAACCTCCACTCGGCAATCGCCGAAATCCTCGTCAAAAAAGGCATCACGGGAAAGGACGACGCCGAGCGCCACCTGCACCCGAAACTCGCCCATCTCGCCGACCCGTTTCTCATCGGGAAAATCAGCGAGTCCGTTGACCGCATCATCCGCGCCATAGACGCCAAAGAGCGCGTCGCCATCATGGGCGACTACGATGTGGACGGCGTCACCAGCACCACGCTGCTCGTGAGTGTGCTGCGTTCGCTCGGTGCCGACCCGCACTACTACGTGCCGCGCCGCCTCGAAGAGGGCTACGGGATGAGCGCCGCCTCGGTCGAACGTGCGCTCGCCGACGGGCCGTTTGCCCTCTTCATCGCCCTCGACTGCGGCACCAACTCCGTCACCGAAATCCGCTCGCTACGCGCAGGTGGCACCGACGTCATCGTAATAGACCACCACCGCTCGAAAGACTCCGCCAGCGACGACTGCGTGATGGTCAACCCGCACGTCAACGACACCGAAGAGGCAGGGGCTGGCTGGCGTATTTTTTGCACGGTCGGCCTTGTTTTCAAAGTCTGCCACGCGCTCCTCAAACGGCTCCGTGCGCGGGGCGATGCGACGGCAGAAAAAATCATTTTGCGCGAGCACCTCGACCTCGTGGCGATGGGCACCGTGGCCGACCTCGTGCCGCTCATCGGTGAAAATCGCCTCTTGACAAGCCACGGTTTGCGCCAACTGCGGCAATCCTCGCGCGTGGGGCTGCGTGCGCTCATGCGGGCGGGGGGCATCGTCGAGGGCGCACAAATCCTCCCCTCCGATATCTCCTTCCGGCTCGGGCCGCGCATCAACGCCAGCGGGCGTCTCGCCGACGCGCTTTTGCCCGTCGAGATGCTCCTCTGCGACGACTCCGCGAAGTGCGACGCCATCGGTGCGCAACTCAACGAGATGAACCGCGAGCGTCAGGAAATCGAGCGGCTCGTGAGTGCCGAGGCGTTGGAACAGCTCACCGCCATCGCGCCGCAATTCCCGCACGCCCTCGTCGCGCACGGCGCGTGGCACTCGGGCGTCGTCGGTATCGTCGCGGGGAAACTTTGCCGCCATTTCAACCGCCCCTGCATCGTGCTGGGCAAAGATGGCACGTGGGCAAAAGGCTCTGGGCGGAGCGTCGCCCGCGTCAATCTCGTCGAAGCACTTCAGCCCAGCGCAGACATCCTCGACTCGTGGGGTGGGCACCCGATGGCGGTCGGCGTGAGCATCGTGTCGGAAAACGTGCCAGAACTGCGCGTCCGCTTCAACGAGGCCGTCGGCAAACAACTCGAGAAAGACGGCATCCCCGATGAGGCCATCGTCATCGCCGCGTGGCTCGACAACATGCACATCTCGGACGACTTTCTCGACCAACTCGAGTTGCTGCACCCCTTCGGCGAGGGCAACGCGGAACCCGTCTTCGGCGTCGCCGACATCACCCTGAAAACCGAGCCTGTGCGCTTCGGCGAAAACAATTTTCGTTTCCAAGTCCCGCTCGACACATGGCGGCGCATGGGCGTCGTCGCTTGGCGCAAAGGCGACAGCGTCCCGCCCGTCGGCACACCGCTGGACATCGCCGTGAAACTCGGCTGGAACTACTACAACGGGCGGCGTTACCCGCAGGGCGAATTGCTCGACTGGCGCGTCGCAGAATAGCCACCCGCCCACAAGACCTATACGTCCTATACGACCTATTCGTCCTATACGTCCTATAAGACCTATCCCCGCAACCGCCGCAACCGCCGCAATCTCCGCAACCGCCGCAACCGCCGCCTCCTGCAACATGCCCACCACGCTCTCCAACGCCGCCTTCTTCGGCCACCCCGACACCGTCCTCGAGTATGCGCGGGCAGCCGCGAACCTCGGTCTCTGGGAGTCCGAGCGCCTTCTCTGCGAAGCGTCTTTTTCCAAAGACGCGCCGCTGCTTGAGCTTGGCTGCGGCGCAGGGCGCATCGCATTTGGCCTCCAAAAAGCAGGTTGGCGAGACATCACCGCCACCGACTTTTCCCCGCAAATGCTCGAGGCCGCCCGCGCCGTCGCAGACGCAAACGCAGACGCAAACGCGGCGAGCGACGGCGTGGCGAACGCGGCGGCTGGCGACGGGTTTTCCGCTGACGGCGACGACGACGGCGGCAATGGCAATGGCAATGGCGGCGGCGGCGATGCGGTGGGCAATTTGCGTTTTGCCTTTGCCGACGCCACCGCTCTGCCTTTCGCCGACGCCGCGTTTGCCTCCGTCATTTTCGGCTTCAACGGTCTGATGATGATTCCGCTCGAAGCCCGCCGCGAAGCCGCTCTGCGCGAGATGCACCGCGTGTTGCGCACGGGCGGCACCGCGATTTTTACCGGACACGAGCGCAACGACCCGCGCCGCGCCGCCCACTGGGACGAGGAGCGCGCACGTTGGGCGGCGGGCACACAAAACCCCGCCCTCGAGCGTCTTGGCGACTACGACCACACGACGCCTGCGGGGCGGATGTTCATCCACGCCGCGACCCGCGCCGAGACACACGCGCTCGCCCTCCGCTGCGGCTTCGCCGTCGAGTTCACCGCGATGCGCTCCGAAATCGCTACCGAGAGCCGCGAGGTGCGCGAGTTCTCCGACGACACCCGCTTCTGGGTATTGCGAAAACCGATGTGATGAAGCCACGCCGTTTTTTCCTTTGCGAAAAACCCAGCCGCCATTGTTTTCGCCCGCATGACAAACGACTCCGGCGACACCGCCGCCATCGAAATCGCCAACCTCGTCAAAGACTTTCGCATCGGGATGCGCGGCGTGAAACTTCGCGCCGTTGACAACCTCTCGCTGCGCATCCCCGCCGGCACCATCTACGGGCTGCTCGGCCCCAACGGCTCCGGCAAAAGCACCACGCTCAAAATCCTCCTCGGCCTGCTCTCCGCCACCGCTGGCAAATGCACCGTCTTCGGGCATGAGGCGGGGAGCATAGGCGCACGCACACTCACCGGCTACTTGCCCGAGGCACCGTATTTTTACCGACACCTGAGCGGGCGCGAGCTGGTCCGCTTCTACGCACGGATGTCCGCCGTCCCCGCCGCCGAGTTGGAGGGGCGTATCACCGACGCGCTCGCGCTGACGGGTATGACGGAGGCCGCGCCGCGCCGCGTCGGCACTTATTCCAAGGGCATGTTGCAGCGCATCGGGCTGGCGCAGGCAATCGTCCACGACCCGCGCCTCGTTATCCTCGACGAACCCACTGCCGGTGTTGACCCGCTCGGCGCGGCGGACATCGGCGAAATTCTTTTGGCGATGCGCCAACGCGGGAAAACCGTGGTGCTTTGTTCGCACCAATTGGGGCAGGTCGAGGAGTTGTGTGACCGCGTGGCAATTCTCGACAAAGGGCACCTCGTGCTCGAGGGCGCGGTGGACGATGTGTTAGCGCGACGCGAACTCCAAGTGCTCACCACAGCGGGTTTGACGGACGCCGCCCTCCGCGAGGTGTCGGCGGTTTTGGCGCGGCACAGTGCAACGCTGCTCAGCGTCGGCCACCCGCGCATGACCCTCGAAAAACTTTTCGTCGAAAAGGTGCAAAAGATTTCTTAGGTGCGCTGTGGTGCCGCAGTGGGCTGTTGTGGCACCGCCGTAACGCAGACTGCTACTGATAGTGCCGCAGGATGAACTACAGCCTTTTGTCAGAACGCCCTGCTGGACGCATAGTGCGCAGGGCGAGTGTAGTGCAAACCGCCGTCTTCTCAGTAAGTCTGCTCCGATTTATTCCTGCTTACTCTCTTACCCTAAGAACGGCAGTTCAGTGGGATAAAGCGAGAACCGTCCGCCACGGATTGCCGCCATTGCTGACCTTGCCAACCCCAAGAGCACCAGCCAGAAGCAACAAAATTGTGGGGATAGAAAACAGGACATGGCGATATTGGCGGTACTGCGTTGGCGAGTGCTGATGATGGTAACATGGCGGCGCATGTCAGGGAAAACGCGCTCAATGTCCATCCCGAAAAACATATCAAGAGAAAAATTAGACTGTCTAATTATTCACAAAAACAAAAATTAGACAGTCTAATTTTTTTGTTGCGATGCTGGCGGGTTGTATTGCAGTATGGGGGTATGGCTACTGTACGTTTCAAAATAAAACACGCCCACGGCACGAGCACTGGTGCTGGTGCGGACATGGGTGCGAACACAGGCACGGGCGCGATAGCGACCTACCATTGCATTTCGCGAATTGTCGGCGGCGAGTTCTTGCTGACCGACGAATGCAAAGAACGAATGCGCTCAATCATGCACCAAGTCGCCGAGTTCTGCGGCGTCCAAGTCGTGACATACGCTCTCATGACAAACCACTTCCATGTGCTCGTCAGAGTGCCAGAACAGGGCGAACTCTCCGACACAGAGCTGCTGCGACGTTACTCCGTCCTCTACCCCAAACCCACCAAATGGGCACCCGCCGATGTCAAGATGCTCGCCGAGATGCTCAAGAAAGACGGCGAAGACGCCGAGGCGTGGCGCAAACAAATGCTGCGCAGAATGGGCGATGTCTCGGAGTTCATGAAGACCTTCAAGCAGCGGTTCTCCATCTGGTATAACCGCACTCACGAGCGTGAGGGAACGCTTTGGTCAGAGCGCTTTTCGAGCACGATTGTCCAGAGCGACAGGTTCTTCGCGATGGAGGCTGTTGCCGCCTACATTGACCTCAATCCTGTCAGAGCGCGTATCGTCGCAGACCCAAAAGACTACCGCTGGTGCGGCTACGCGGAAGCTGTAGCGAC
>JAITPT010000057.1 GCA_031289285.1 Puniceicoccales bacterium | reverse complement strand
TCCGGCGTAAAAACCACAAAGGACACAAAGGTTTTCACAAAGGGCACAAGGGAAGTAATGGGCACTCCTAAAAATAAATCTGCATGTCCGAAAACATCGGTGCTTTTCGTCCCGTAGGGACGTAATGTCGGTAGCATGGGGTTTTTAACCCCGTGTTGTCAGGTGCCTCTCGCCCTGCGTCCCGTAGGGACGCAACCCGTTTTCGCCTCGCGTGTTGCGTCCCTACGGGACGCGGGCGTGGGGGTGGCATTTTCACGGGACTAAAGTCCCGTGCTACCGACATGTCGTCCCTACGGGACGGGAGATACACCAACCCCAATTTATTTTTAGGAGTGCCCTTTAGGCTAAATGCTGGACGCCCCTCTGGGGCTGACGGTGGCTCCGCCACTCAATAAGGTTTTGCAGGTGCCTTCGTGTGAGAACGGCGGCGAGACGCCCGCCTGACGGTGGCTTCGCCACTCAATAAGGTTTTGCAGGGCGGCTTTAATTTGCGAAGCGGAAGAGGGTGACGTCGCCGTCTTGGAAGAGATATTCTTTGCCTTCGAGGCGGTATTTGCCAGCTTCGCGGGCGGCGGCGATTGAACCGGCAGAGATGAGGTCGGAATAAGAAACGACCTCGGCTTTGATGAAACCTTTCTCGAAGTCAGAATGGATGACGCCAGCACATTGCGGAGCAGTCATGCCTTTGCGGAATGTCCAAGCACGGGCTTCTTTTTCGCCAGCAGTGAAATAAGAGGCGAGACCTAACAAATCATAACTGGCACGGATTAACTGACTTACGCCACTGTCGTCGGTGCCAAGCGCGGCGAGATACTCTTTGGCCTCTTGGGGAGAAAGCTCGGCAAGCTCGGCTTCTACTTGCGCACAGATGACACATACGCGGGCATTGAGGGCGGCAGCAGCGTGTTTTTGGACGGCGGCGACACCCGCGT
Source organism: Puniceicoccales bacterium (assembly GCA_031289285.1). GTDB lineage: Bacteria > Verrucomicrobiota > Verrucomicrobiia > Opitutales > UBA953 > CALNBE01. Next base: position 12,418 of record JAITPT010000057.1, on the reverse strand, counting down.
TTTGCGAGGGGTCGGCGAGGTCGTTTTCGGCGACGTTGCAGGCGTAAAGGACTGGTTTGGAAGAGAGTAACTCGAAGTGTTTTAGGCGGATGCGCTCTTCGGCGTCGTTGAGCGGGAGGGTGGAGGCGGGCTTGTTTTCGTTGAGGTGGGGGAGGAGGCGTTGGAGGAGAGCGGCGTTGGCGGCAGCTTCTTTGTCTTGGCCACGCGCTTTTTTGATGTTGCGGTCAAGTTGCGTCTCACAGGATTGGAGGTCGGCGAGGACAAGCTCGGTGTTGATGACCTCGATGTCGCGGAGCGGGTCTATGTGGCCCATGCTGTGGATGATGTCGTCGTTCTCGAAGCAGCGCACGACGTGGGCGATGGCGTCCACTTCGCGGATGTTCGCGAGGAACTTGTTGCCGAGGCCTTCGCCTTTGGAGGCGCCAGCGACGAGGCCGGCGATGTCCACAAACTCGACGGCGGCGGGGATGATGATGGCGGTTTTGGCGAGTTTGGCGAGCGGGGCGAGGCGTTCGTCGGGCACTTCGACGACGCCGACGTTTGGTTCGATTGTGCAAAACGGGTAGTTGGCGGCCTCGGCTTTTCGGGAGCGGGTGAGTGCGTTGAAGAGGGTGCTTTTGCCCACGTTGGGCAGCCCTACGATTCCGGCTTGGAGCATGGTTGTTAGGTGGGAAAATACTACTTGTTGGTTTTGGCGTAGTAGTCGTTGATTTTTTGGGAAATGTCTTTGTAGGAGGAATCCGCCATGTAGAGGGATTTGTATTCTTCGCCTGCTTCTTTGTCGCGCCCGACTTTTTCGAGTGCGCTGCCCAACTCGTAGATGATTTCTTTTTTGATGTCGGACATGACTTGGATTTCGCCTTTGGCGGTCTGGAGTTGTTCGACGGCGAGGTCGAACTTGCCTCCTTTGATGAATGCGCGGGCGAGGTTGAGCATGGCGTTGTGGCGGTTCTTGGGGTTGCGCATGGCGACTTGTAGTTGCTGGATGGCGTCGTCGTTGCGGCCTGTCTCGAGGAGTAAGACGCCGAGGTTGTAGCGGTAGCCGTAGTCGTTGGGGTAGCGGTCAACGAGGTTTTGGAAAATATCGAGGCGGTAGGTGGCTGCGCTGGTGCGGGCTTCCTCGTATTCGGCGCGTAGTGCAGCGTTGTCTGGCTCGGTTTCGAGGCGTTGTGCGAGCTGGGCGACGTTTTGGTCGCGCAGGAGCATTTTGAGTTCGTTCTCTTGTTTTTCGAGTGCGGCGTCGGCGCGTCCGATGTTGGTCTGGCGGGCGCGTCCGAGGAGTTCGATTGCGTGGGCAAGCTCTCCGGCGGCTTGGTAGTTGCGGACGGCTTCGCGGTAGTAGTCCACGTTTTCGGGGTCGGTGGCGATTTTTTGTTCAAGCTCTGCGGCGATGCGGAGTGCTTCTTGTGTGTCTTGGACGATGCGGTTGGAGCTGTCGAGTTTGGCGGCGGCGTCGAGGTCTTTGATTTTGGATTTGTAGTCGTCGCTGGCTTCCCATTTTCCTTTTTGGACGGTTTTGGCGACGGATGCTTTTCGGGCGATTTCTTGGAGGTCTCCGTTTCCGGGGAAGCGTCCGAGGCCGTCGTCGGCGACTCGGAGTGCTTCGTCGAGGTCTTCGCTTTTGAAGCAGGCGACGCACCAGTTGATAAAGTTGCTGGGAGTTTTTGGGTCGGCCTTTGTGATGCACTCGTATGCGAATGCGGCGGTGTCGAGCCAGCCGAGTTTCTCTGCGGCGGCGGCGAGGAGTTTGTTTGCGGCGAGGTCAACGGGATTTTTGGCGAGTGCTTCCTCGGCTTTTTCTATCGCTTTGAGTGGTTCTTTTTCGGCGAGTCGGTTTCCGCCGAATAGACCGGCGAGGCCGCCGAATAGGCCGGCGAGGCCGCCGCCGGATGTGGTTTTGCCGGTGATGATGCGTTGGGCGCTGCGGAGGAGTCGGCGGATTTCGACGCATTGCGGGTTGCGTGCGACGATGCCGGGGAGGATGCCGACGGCGTAGGAGGGGTTGCTTCGGAGTTGTTGTTCGGCGTTGGCGACCTGCTTTTGGATGCGCGGGTCGAGACTGGTTAATAGGACTTTTGACATGGGGACTGTTTTTGAAAAAAGGTTTGTTGGTGGTTAAAGGAACGGTGAAGGAAGTGTGTGGAGGTTAGGGCGGGAGGCCGCGAGGTCAACGCCCATTGCGGGGTGTGGCGGTGCGGCGGTGCGGGTTTTTTAGCCGGCGTTTGTTTTGAGGAGGTCGGCGAGGCGGCGGGCGACTTCGGTGGCGTTTTTGCGGCTGTTGAAGGCGGAGATGCGGAACCAGCCTTCGCCAGCGCGGCCAAAGCCGCTGCCGGGCGTGATGACGACGTTGGCGTCGGTGAGCATTTTGTCGAAGAACTCCCAGCTGGATAGGCCGTCGGGCGCGGATGCCCAGATGTAGGGGGCGTTTTCGCCGCCGAAGACGCGCAGGCCGGCGGTGGCGGCGGCTTGGCGGAGGATGGCGGCGTTGCCGGTGTAGTGGGCGACGAGGGCGGCGACTTGCGCTTTGCCTTGCGGGGTGTAGAGGGCTTCGGCGGCGCGTTGGACGATGTAGGCGGTGCCGTTGAACTTGGTGGTCATGCGGCGTAGCCAGAGGCCGTGGAGGGGGAGGCGGGTGCCGTCGGCGGTGGTGGCGGTTAGCTCTTTGGGGACGACGGTGAAGGCGCAGCGGACGCCGGTGAAGCCGCCGTTTTTGGAGAAGCTGCGGAACTCGATGGCGCAGCGGCGGGCGCCTTCGATTTCGTAAATTGAGCGTGGGAGTGTGGGGTCTTGGATGTAGGCTTCGTAGGCGGCGTCGAAGAGGAGGAGGACGTCGTTGGCGAGGGCGTAGGCGACCCACTCGGCGAGTTGGGCGCGGGTGGCGACGGCGCCGGTGGGGTTGTTGGGGAAGCAGAGGTAGGCGACGTCAATTTTGCCGGTGGTGGGTGGGGGCGGGACGAAGCCGTTTTCGGCGTTGCCGGCGAGGTAGGTGAGGCCGGCGAATGCGCCGTCGGGGGCCGCTGCGCCGGTGTGCCCAGCCATGACGTTGGTATCCGCATAGACGGGATAAACGGGGTCGGGGATGGCGAAGTGGTTTTGGTCGCCGAGGATGTCGAGGATGTTGGCGCAATCGCATTTGGAGCCGTCGGAGACGAAGATTTCGTCGTCGGCGATTTCGATGCCGCGGTCGCGGTAATCGTTTTGTGCGATGGCGGCGCGGAGGAATGGGTAACCTTGCTCGGGGCCGTAGCCACGAAAGGTGTCGCGGGTGGCAAGCTCGTCGGCGGCAGCGTGGAGAGCGGCGATGGCGGCGGGGGGCAGCGGCTCGGTGACGTCGCCGATGCCGCAACGGATGAGGCGGGCTTTGCCGTCGGGGTCGGCCTCGCAAAAGGCGTTCACGCGGCGAGCGATTTCCGGGAAGAGGTAGCCGGCTTTGAGTTTGCAGTAGTTGTCGTTGAGGCGGGCCATGAGGAGGCGTGGTTAGGCGGTGGTGGGTGGCTCGGGGGAGGACGGCTCGGGGGAGGGTGGCTCGGGGGAGGTGGGGGTGGACGCGGTGGACTCAGTGGACGTGGTGGACGCAGTGGACGTGGTGGACTCAGTGGACACTGGGGACTGGGTGGACGTAGGGACGTCGGCAGGAGCGGTGTTTTCTGGCGTGGTGTTTTCTGGCGTGGCGTCGGTGGCAGTGTTTTCCGTGGCGGCGGCTGCTGCGTTGTCGGCAGTGGTGCTGTTGTCGGCGGGGGCAGCGTTGTCGGTGGTGTTTTCGGCGGTGTTGTCGGCGGTGTTGTTGTCGGTGGGGTCGGTGGCGTCGGCGGGAGTGGTGTTTTCCGTGGTGGCGTCGGCGTTGTCGGCGTTAGCGGTGGCGTCGGTGCTGCGCGGGGTGTTGGGGCGACGAGATTTTTTTGGCGGTCTTTTTTGGCGGGTAGAGTTGGCGTTGGGGTCGGCGTCGGCTTGGGTTTGGGCAGGGGCTTCGCGGCGGGAACTTTGCTGGTTGCCTTGGTGATTGCCCTGGTGGTTGCCCTGATGATTGCGGGAACGCGCCGTCTCGCGGTCTTTTAACTGAGCGTCGGAGAGGACGGGATTGGTGAGCAGGGTGCCGTCAGAAAACTCCGTCACGTAGCCTTCAGCAATGAGCCAGCGAAGGGTGTTGAGGAGTTCGCGGATGGCAGGGTTGGCGAGGTCAATCACGGGGTTGCCTCGGCGCGGCGGACGGGCGGCTTGGCGCGGCGGACGCGAGTTTTCGCGGCGGGCGGGGGCGGCGGGGGCGGCGGCAGTGGTGGCGGTGGTGGCGGCGGGGGCGGGGGCGGCAGGTGCGCCAGCTTCGGCTTCGGCGGCGGTGGCAGGTGCGTCGGCTTCGGCGGCCTCGGCGTTGTCGGCCTCGGCGGGCGCGGCTTCGGCGGCGGTTTCGGCTTCGGCGGTGGCCTCGGCAGGCGCGGTGGTTTCGGCGGTGGCGTCAGCGACGGTGGACACAGTGGACGCAGTGGACTCAGTGGACGAGGTGGACTCAGAGGACGAAGTGTTTTCCGTGGCGGCTTCGGCGGTGGTGGCGGTGTCGTCGGCGGCGGCAGGTGCGTCGGCCTCGGCAGCGGCGGTGGTGGTGTCGGCGGCGTCGGTGGCGGTGTTTTCCGTGGCGGCGGCGGGGGCGGTGCTTTCGGCGGTTTCGGCGGGGGCGGTGTTTTCCGGTGCGGCGGCGGCGACGGGTTCTTCGATGGGGAGGATGCCGAGGAGTTTTTCAGGGAGGTCGGAGGCTTTGACGCGTGGGTGTTTTTCGATGTAGCTCACGACGTCTTGGATGGACTCGGCGAAGATGGTGCCCGGGGTGCGGAACTTGCGCTCCACTGCACAGATGTAGGTGGCATCTTTGGAGCCGCGTTTGTAGAGGACGAAGCCGAGTTTGCGGAGGCGTCCGCGCAGGAAGTTTGCCGTGTCGAGGGGGAAGTTGCGCTGGTAGCGAAGCTCGTTTTCGACGGCAGAACGTAGGGGGCCAAAGGGGAGCGAGTCTATGGCTTTGCCGGAGAAACGGACGTGCGGAGTGGCGCGGACAACCTTGTCTTTGCGGTAGGCGAGGAGGTAGGCACGGGCACTCTCGATGCTGTCAAACTGGGCAGGCTCGCCTTCGCGCGAGTCTTTCAAGGTGTAGCGGGTGACTTGCGTTTTGCTTTTTAGCCAGCCGTCTATGAGGGCTTGGTCGCGGACAGACTCGATGCGCGAGAGGAAGTTTTCAAAGGGGACGCGGGCGAGGCGGGCAGCGTGGTGCTCGCGGAGGACTTGCTGGTAACCGTGGTAGTTGGGCGGGCCGAGGAGTTCGCCCGTGAAACCGCATTTGGCGACCATGAGGAAGTTGCCTTTGGGCGGGTCAACGGTGACAGACTCTTGCGTGAAAAATAGGTCGAGGTGGCGTTGGAAGACGTGAGCGACGGCGTCGGCTTCGGAGAGGAAGGGGAGCTGGTCGGGGACGGATTGCCAGAGGCGGGCGTCGGGCAGGCGCTCGGCGTCGAAGGGGCGCACGCCGACGGTGAAGCGGTCAGGTTTCTCAAGAATGAGTTTTGCGATTTCAAAGAGGTCGTAGGTGCGCAGGGAGGCTTTGACGGCTTTGGCGAGGACGGCGAAGGGTTTCTCCTCGGGGAAGAAGGCTATCTCGGCGACGGGTGCGAAGCGCGGTGTGCGGGGCGCGAAGTCGTCGCGGTCGAAGTCGGAGCGCGGGAAACGGTCGTCGCGGTCGCGGTTGTCGCGGTCGCGGTTGCGGTCATCGCGGGGGAAGCGGTCGTTGCGGTCGTTGCGCGGGAAGCGGTCGTTGCGAGGCGCGGAGAAGTCGCGTGGCGGGCGGCGGTCGTCGTTGCGGGGCGCGGGGCGGTCGCGGTCGTTGCGGGGGAATGCGGGGCGGTCGCGATTGAATGCGGGTCGGCGGTCTTGGTCGTTGCCGCGAAATGCTGGGCGGTCGCGGTCGAATTGGCGCGGTGCGCCTGCGGATCTGGGCGGGCCGTCGGAGCCTTGGCGGGGGCGTCCGCCGTCGCGGCGGTCACGGCGATCGCCGCCGCGTTGGAAGTCTCCGCCGAAGCGCGGTTCGCGCTCTTCGCGGAAATTTCGCGGTGCGGAGGGCGCTCTCGGCGTGGAGCTGGTCGCCCAATCGGGGCCAATACTGAGGGATTGGATACCGCTTAGGTCAAGTGGTTGGTTGGAAGCGTTGTCGGGGGCTGGCATCTTGAAGTCCGTGTTGAGCGGGGCAGGAGAAAGGTAATCCTTGTCTCTGGCAAGTGCTGAAACCGCCGAGGCGGGGGATGCGGGCGACGAGAGGAAGGCGAATGGGAGCACTGGGGGCAACGGGTTTGAAACCACGGATGAACACGAATGGGCACGAATGAAAAATCCCTGCTCGTCCTGTAGCTCGTCCCAGCGCTCGTCCCGTGGCTCGTCCCGGAGACTGCCAAGTCTGCTCCGCCCGCAGCTGACTCGCGCCTCGTCCGTGCCGCATCCGCATCGCATTCTTCACCGCATTCTTCACCCCGTCTATTACTACATCCGTCGCCTCCGTCACCGAAAAATTATTCGTGCCCATTCGTGTCCATCCGTGGTTTCAACCCCGTTGCCCGCGCAGTTCCCATCCTCGTTGTCCTCTTTGCTGCCCTTTTTATCTGGCGCGTTTTTTGAGGCCGTTTTCCCAAGCGATTGCCCACGCCTCATACTCCTTCGCAAGCTCGGGCTTGGCTTGCGCTGCCGCTTGTTTCGCTCGCCCGCGCAGCCAGCGGACGGCGTCGTCGCCGCGTTTCAGGCGTTCCGTCAAGATGCTCACATACGATAGCTCCGCTGCTCGTGCGGGTTTGGCGGCCTCGGCGGAGCGGCGGTAAAACTCCGCGCAACGTTCCCAGTCTTGCAAGCGGCTTGCGCAGAGCACCGCGCTTTTCCACCAAAACTCGCCATCCTCGCTTGGGCACCGCGCCGCACCTTCCGCGAGCAAGGCCAGCCCGCGCTCGGCGCGTCGCCGCCGTATCTCGGCACGACGCGCTGCGGGCATCGAGCCACGATGTCGGCCTTCGCGTTCGCGGATTTCCCATGCCGCCATGTCGTAGCCTTCGGTGTCGGCGTAGCCTGTCCAGAAATACGCGTTGGCGGGGTCGAGCGAAATCGCGAGGCGCATGTAGGTCTCGCAGGCGGCGCGGTCGTGGTTCGCCCAGTGGACGTATCCGCGCAGCCACGCGAAGTTCGCCATGATGTCGCGGAAGCCGCCGAAAACTCCCAGCAGCATCCCTTGGCCGAGCAGCCCTTCGAGCGAGTTGGCGCGGAACGCAGGCTGCGAGGCCGCTTGCCAACGCGCAGCGGGACCGCCCACTGGCGCGAGCAACCAGCCGCCCGCCAGCAGCACGAGCACGGCGGCAGCGAGCCGCGCAGGACGTCGGGTCGCGAAAAAGCGGGCGGGCGTTTGTGTGTTTTCAGCGGGCATGGCGTGTCGTGTGGTTTTTTGAAAAACGGAGAAGGTTGGAGAAGGAAAATTGCGAGGGCGGTTGAAAGGAAAATTGAGGAAGTTTGAGGCGGGAAACGTTCACACCTCTCTGTCCCAAAACAGCCAGACGGCGAGCGCGAGCAGCAGCGGGATATACAACGCGCCGTAGCCCGCCGCCGACAGTGCCACGCCCGTCGGTGCGCCTTTGGGGTCGAGTGCCAGCGGCGCACCGAGGTCGAACATTTGCAAATCAGGGATGGCGCGTCCGGTGTATTCCACGAACGCACGCAGTGCGGGAGAGCCGTCTTTTGTCGCGGCAGGGATGCTCTGCGCGACGCCTCGCAGCTGGCAAACAAGCGTCGCCAATGCCGAGACTGTCACCGCGTAGAGAAACGATTGCGCGACGGCGCACACCAGCAGCGTGAGCGCGGCGACGACGCCGAGGCGCAGCCATTGCAGCAGCGCAAACACCGCCAGCCCGCCCGCGTTGAAATACGGTGCCGCGCTGGCGTCGGGTGCCGTGGCCGCCAGCTCCCACGCTCGCATTTGCAGCAATGCGCCGAGTATCCCCGCCAGCGCGAGCGTGAACACTCCCAGCAGCGCCCACATGCCCAGAAATTTCCCCGCAAAAAACTCCCAGCGGCGCACGGGCCGCGCCAGCAGCGTTAGGGCAGTGCGGTTGTCGAGCTCCGAAAAAAACAGCTGCGCCGTCATCACGACCGCGAGGATTGAGCCGAACAAAAACATCGCGCCGAACCCGAAGTCGGCGACGAACTTTAGCTCTGTGTTTCCGAAGTTGAACACGCGCAGGAACGAGCCAGCCGCCGCGAGTGCCGCGCCAAGCAGCGCGAGGAACGCGAAGAAACGCTGGCGCAGTGCTTCTGCGAAGGTGTTAAGCGCGAGTGCGCGGAGTCGGCGGAGCGAGTCGGTCATGCGTGTCGAGAGTGGTGTGCGTGGTGCGGTTTGCGGCGGCGGTGCGTGATGCGTGATGCGTGGTGCGTGGTTTTCGGTGGCGAGAGATAACGCGCCCGCCGCGCAGGTCAAGGGAGCGGGCGAGCATCTTGAGACCCTTGAGACCCTTGAGACCTCCGAGCGGCGGTTGGTGCCGCCACGTCGCCACGCCGCAGGGAACTTTTCCGCCCACTTCTGTCTTCTCTGGGCTATGCTAAAAATACATTCGTTGTTTTTTACCGTCTGCGGTCTTTGCGCCGCTGCCGTCGCCACGACCGCCACATCCGTCGCGTCCGCCGCCGAAGTGCCCGTGCCGCCGCCCGCGAACCCGCTCGTCGCGGGTTTCCAGACGCCGCCAGACTCCGCGAGACTCTGGGCCTACTGGGAATGGATTGGCGGAAACGCCACCAAAAAGTCCATCACCCGCGACCTCGAGGGAATGCGCGAAAAAGGGTTTGGCGGGGCAATTCTTTTTGATGTGGACGACCACGGGCAAGACGGCAACAGCGCCGTGCCGATTGGCCCGATGTTCGGAAGCGATGCATGGCGCGAACTCTACAAACACACGCTCCACGAAGCCGACCGCCTCGGCCTCTCCGTGAGTCTAAGCCCGCAAAGCGGCTGGAACCTCGGCGGGCCATTTGTCAAACCCGAACACGCCGCCAAACTCGCCACGTGGTCAGAAACCACCGTCTCCGGCCCACGCAAAATCACCGTCAAACTCCCCGCGCCGCGCACCGTCAACCGCTTCTACCGCGACGTCGCCGTCCTCGCCTTTCCGAAAAAAGCCGCGCACGCGTCCGCGTCGAAGAAAAACTTCTCTGTCGCCGCCTCTTCTTCGCAAAGCGAATACACACCCGCCCGCGCTGTTGACGGCAATCAAAAAACCTACTGGGTCTCCGCCGGAAACGACCCGCAAAATCCCGTCTCGCCAAAAAATCCCAAACACTTCTTTCTGCGTTTTGGAAAGGCCGTTTCAGCAGACAAACTTCGCCTCTACGGACGCCCAAATTACGGCCCAAAAGATTGTGTGCTCTCCGCTCTCGCCGACGACGATAAAACATGGGTTCCGCTAAAAAAGTTCACCGCACCCGAAACCGCTTCTGTAGATGTCGTTTTCCCTCGTATTAGCGCAAAACAATTTCGCCTCGAAATCCTCACTTCTTACGACCCGCTCCACCCGCAAACACCGCGCAACGCACAAATCGCCGAGATTACTTTATACAACGGAAAAAATACGCTGACAGCCGCCGTGCGCCCTGCAAAAAGTCTCGCGCTTTATCCAATAAAAATAAGTAACCGCGAGTTCGGCGGTTCCGCGCCAGATTGTCTCCCGCTGCTGCTCGACGAGACGGAAACCCCGGGCGAAGAGGACGCGCAACCCGAAGATGTCAGAGTGCTTAAAAACAAAGTTTCTGCCGACGGAACTTTTGTCTGGGATGTCCCCGCTGGAGAATGGACAATTCTGCGCTTTGGCTACACGCAATCGGGCAACCACGTCTCTACTTCCAGCGGCAAATGGAAGGGCTACACGCTCGACTACCTTTCCGCAGAAGCCCTTGATACGTATTGGAAACGGACGATTTTCCCATTACTCGAAGACGCAGGCCCGCTCGCCGGAAAAGTGCTCCGCTATATTCACACAGATAGTTGGGAATGCGGCGGAATGAATTGGACGCCAACCTTTATACAAGAGTTCAAAAAACGCCGTGGTTACGACCCCTCGCCTTTTCTCCCAGTCGTCGCAGGAAAAATCTTAAAAGACCGCAAAACTTCTAACCGTTTTCTCAACGACTTTCGCCGCACTATCGCCGACTGTATCCGCGACAACCATTACGCATTTCTGCGTGATACATCCGCCAAGTATAACATCGGCATTCACCCCGAAGCTGGCGGGCCGCACTGCGGGCCGTTCGACTCGCTCCAGCTGCTCGGGCTAAGCGATATTCCGATGTCGGAGTTCTGGAGTTGGTCGCCCCGGCACCGCGTCGGTGCCGCCAACCGTTTCTTCTTGAAACAACCAGCGTCGGCGGCGCACGTTACAGGCAAACAACTCGTTGCGGCGGAAGGTTTCACGAATATCGGAATGAACTGGCAAGAATCGTTTTCCGACAATCTAAAACCCTCTTTCGACCAAGCCTTGTGCGAGGGAATGAACTTACTTGTGTGGCACGGCGTCTGCACTTCGCCAGAGTCGGAGGGCTTCCCCGGTCAAGAGTATTTTGCAGGGACACATTTTAATCCAAACAACTTTGTTTTCACGCAATCGCAAGACTTTCTAAATTATATAAACCGCTCGCAATTTTTGTTGCAACAAGGGCTATTCGCCGCCGACGTTTTAGAATACTACGGCGAAAATGTCCCCAACTTCACGCAGTTAAAAGAGCGCAACACGGCGGGGTCGCTTCCGGGCTACGATTACGATGTCACCAGCGAGGAAGCTCTGCTTACCCGCGCCAGTGTTAAAGACGGGAAAATCGTTCTCCCCGACGGCGCAAATTACAAAGTGCTCGTGTTGCCCAAACGCGATAGTATTTCTCTGCCCGTTTTAAGAAAAGTCGCGAGCTGGGTTGTGCGCGACGGCCTCACCGTCATCGGCCCTAAACCATTGAGAATAACAGGATTGGACGCCGCAAACGGCAAAGACGCCGAGACCCGCGCCCTCGCCGCTACGCTCTGGGGCGACACGCCAACCTCCGGCGCGTTTATCCGCAAAATCGGTGCTGCAGGCGGACGCGTCGTCACCGGAATGACTGCCCGCGAACTTTTGCAGCGCGACAATCTTCCGCCCGATTTTGAACGCCTTAGCGGGACAAATAAAACGCCGAAAACGGATTCTATTCACCGTGTCTTGTATAAAAACCAACTCGCTAAAATAAACCTAAAAAAGTTCTCCGAGTTTTCTCCGAAAGATGTTTTGACAACCCCTGCCGACACGGCGAGCGGCATCGGCGCACACATCTATTTTGTCGCCAACTTTTCTGCTGTGCCGGACGCCGCTGACTTTGCATTTCGTGTGACTGGAATGCAGCCGGAACTATGGGACGCGCTCACGGGCGAACGTCGCGATTGCAAGGCATTTCGCCAGCAAAACGGACGCACGATTATTCCGCTCGAATTAGCAAGTTATGGCTCGGTATTTGTTGTGTTTGCGCGACCACTCTCCGGCGCACAAAACGGCACTGCCGCAAGCAACGTCCCGCAGACTCTCGCCAGCATAGAAATAGACGGCGCGTGGGATGTGTCGTTTTCCACGCGCTGGGGCGGGCCGGAGAAAGTTTCTTTTGAGCGTTTGGTGCCGTGGAACACGCACACCGACCCGCGTATTCGTTTCTACAGCGGCCCCGCCGTTTATCGCAAAACAGTAACCCTGCCCGCTTCGTTTTTGCCGACGGCGGCGACGGCGGCAGCGACAGGTGCAGCGGCGGACGTGCGGGTCGTTTTGCAATTGGGTGATGTTTCGGAAATCGCTGCGGTGCGTCTCAACGGGCGTTCGCTTGGCACGGTTTGGGCGCGTCCCTATCAATTGGACATCACCTCTGCCTTGCGTGTGGGCGCGAACGAGTTGGAAATCGAAGTTGTGAATCACTGGGCAAACCGTGTCATTGGCGACTCCTCGCTCCCTGTCAGCAAACGCCTCACGCGCACAAACATCCGTCGCTTAACCCCCAAGACTCCCTTAGTGCGCAGCGGCCTCGAAGGCCCCGTTTTGCTCGTGCGCCAGCAGCGGTAATCGTAAAAAGCCACGAGAGGGGGGGGGGAGGGGACAGTGAATAAAAAATACGATTTTGAAACCACGAATGACCACGAATGGAACACGAATAAAAAAACCAAAGGTTCCTCGCTGCTGTGAGTGAGAACTCAAGTGTAGGCCGCCTGCGTTTCCCTCTCGGCAGAGGGGGCAGGGTTCCTCGCTACTGTAGCGTCTCTTAATTGTCTAACCATTACATTTTTTCAATTTTTCCCGTGCTCGCTGTATCTTTTCCAAGATGTCGCTGCCCTGCGCCTTCCAAACGTAACGCAGGGGGTTGC
>JAITPT010000001.1 GCA_031289285.1 Puniceicoccales bacterium | reverse complement strand
GGCGGATGCGGTTTGCGCTTTCCCGACGCGCACCTTGCGGTGCGTGGAGCGGAAAGAGCAAGCCGCAGACGGCCAAAAGATTGCGCAAAACCGCCCGCATTAACTGCCGTTTTTAGGTTAAGAAACGAGCTTGACGCCCGTTGGTGCTGGTAGCACCATTCCGCGCAAAAAGACGAATTTGCGCTTATTTGTGCATTCGCTTTCGCCGCTCCTACCGCCTACAACAACCACACACACCACCTTTTCCTTATGAAACGTCTCCCGCCCGGCATCCAATCTTTTCCCGAACTCCGCAACGGAGATTATCTCTACGTGGACAAAACCGAGGCCATTCACCGCCTCATCACGTCGGGAAAATCCTTCTTTCTCGCCCGCCCACGCCGCTTCGGCAAATCGCTGCTCCTTTCAACTATCGCCGCAATGTCTGCCGCTGCCCTCGCCTGCCCCGCCGCCGCCGAAGCCGCCGCGCCCGCACCCGCCGCCACGTCCGCGTCCGCCGCGCCCGCCCGCGCCGCCACGTGGCAAAACGGCCTCGTGCCCGCCACCGTGCCCGCCGCTGCCAAACTCGATGCCGCGCAAATCCTCGCGGATGTCCGCCGCGTCGCCGATTGGCAGCTCGCCAATCTCCCCAAGCCCGACCGCCGTCGCCCTACGGGGATTGACTGGACGTTCGCCGCCTTTTACGCGGGCGACATGGCACTCGCCGCCGCTGTCCCCGACGCCGCCAAGTATCGCGACGCCCTCCGCGTCGTCGGCAAACGCCATAAATGGGGACCTGCCCCCCGCGCCAATTCGCGTTACCACGCCGACGACCACGCGATTTTCCAAAGCTATATCGAGCTGGCACGTCTCGAAAACAACCCCGACGCCGCTGCTGGTGCCGCAAAATATTTTGACTGGCTCCTCGCCAACCCGCCCGCCAATCCCGAAAATCTCGATTGGAAAAAAGAGGGCTGGAAAGTCACTGATAAATGGGCGTGGTGCGACGCGCTATTTATGGCACCGCCCTCGCTCGCTCGCCTCTCCGAGTTCACTGGCGACCGCCGTTATCTCGACTACATGAACAACCGCTGGTGGCACACAACAGACTTTCTCTACGACAAAGAAGAACACCTCTATTATCGCGACAGCCGCTACTTCGGAAAAAAAGAAGCCAACGGTAAAAAAATCTTCTGGGGACGTGGCAACGGCTGGGTTATCGCTGGCATTGCCCGTGTGCTCGAATCTATGCCCGCCGACTATCCAGCCCGCCCACGCTATATCCAACTCTTTCGCGAAATGTCCGCCAAACTCGTTTCTCTACAAAGTGCCGACGGCTGCTGGCGTTCCAGCCTACTCGACCCCGCCAGCTACCCCGCGCCAGAGACGAGCAGCACAGGCTTCAACACCTACGCGCTCGCGTGGGGCGTGAACAACGGTTTGCTCGAAAAAGACGCCTACTGGCCTGCTGTAGAAAAAGGCTGGCGCGGTTTGCTCACACATGTTGACGCCGCCGGCAAACTCGGTTCTTGCCAGCCAATTGGTGCCGACCCGCGTAAAATAAAACCGACCGACACCGACCTCTACGGCTCCGGCGCATTTCTCCTCGCAGGTATAGAAATCCGAAAGGCCGTTCTTCGCGCACAAGGCAAAAAGTAAATAAACATTTGCCGCAAAAATAATATGACATCCGACACGACCGACATCCTTCTACGCGCATTTGAAAACAACCGGCTTCACCACGCCATCTTGCTCTACGGACCAGAACCAGAACCATTGCGCGACGCATGTAACCTCGTTGCAGCACGTCTCTTAGGCGTCCGCGAGCCAGCGGATGCCGCCACGCATCCCGACTTCTTTTGCGTCCGCCCGGGCGGAAAATCGCGCACAATAAAAGTTGATGACACCCGCGAGACAGTTCGCCAAGTCCAGCAGACCTCCAATGCGGGCGGGCGAAAAGTCGTCGTTATTTTTGACGCCGATTGTATGCGGACAGACTCCGCAAATACGTTTCTAAAAACGCTTGAAGAACCGCCGTCTGACACCACGATTTTTCTCCTCACTACGCATCCGGCGAGTCTGCTCGACACCGTGCGCAGCCGTTGTTTGCAATTCCACATTCCGCCCGGGCAACCTGTCCGCGACCCCGCTTGGGAGGGCTGGCTGCTCGCGCTCGACAACTGGATAGTCTCGCTCACCGAACCCGCTAAAAACACAAAAGAGCGTATCGCGACGCTTATTTTTTCGTTCTACGGGCTTGCTGCAAATTTTGAGAGTCTGTTGGCGAAAAGTATTGAGGCAAGTTGGGCGGTGCGTCTCGAAGAACTTGACGGCGCGGGTCTCGAAAAAGAGGAAATCAAAGCAGAGGAAGCGGGGTTCTCTAAAGACGTCCGCGCACGGCGTTTTGCCGACATCGCTCTACGCCTGTGTGCCATCTACGCACGTCAGCCTGACAGAGCTGGTGCCCGCGCCCTGCACGAATCCGTCGCACAGCTGGAACGCGCCGCCACTCTCGCCCGATTAAACTTAAAAGCACCCTCCGACCTCGAATACGCTTTGCTACGCTGGCTGCGTGTCTGGGCAGCAAGATAAAAAAGGTTCCTTGCTGTTTTGGGTGGCGACTGGGGCAAGAGGCGGCAAATAGGTCCTATAAGACCTATAAGACCTATAGGTCCTATAAGTCCTATAAGACCTGCGTGTGGTATTACTCAAAAACTGGGTAGCAGGTGAAGTCTTCGCCTTGGATTTCAAAGTAGGGCAAATACTCGTTTTCTGGCGGCAGCCCCTCGATGCGGAAATGCAGTGGCTTGCCCGCGACGGGGCGCAGACGCCCGACAAGCTCAGACACCTTCAAGGGCAACTTCCGCACACCGTCTCCGGGGATGTCCTTCGCGAGAAGCCCCATCAAAAACGGCCCGTATTGGAGCGCGTAACTCTCCGCGCCCGCAAAGCCCTTTTCCACGCCAGCGTATTTTGAAACACGGAAACCCAGCGGCAGCGTAAAAGCGACCGTGTCGCCCGCCCGCCAGACACGCTCCAGCGCGACGTAGCTACCCGGTGCGCCAGTGACGGCAGGCACCCCGTTGACCGAAAACGTCACCGGCGATGTCGCCCACGACGGCACACGCACCCGCAGCTTAAATGCGGCGGCGGCGGGTGCGGCGGAACCCGCAGCGGAGATTTTCAGCGTGACCTCCGGCGAGACGGGAAACGCCGTGTGCTGCTCCAACGTGAACTTCGCGCCGCCGCGTTCCCACGTGAGTGCCGACTCGTTAAACAAATCTACCCACACGCCGTCGTCGGAGATTTTGTAAATGAACTCCGGCAGCGACGCGAAGAAGCGCGTGCCCTGCCCTTCGCAGCAAGAGTTGTTCTGCGAACCGCCCTCCTTGCGGCGGATTTGCCGCGCATGGTAACGGATTTTTCCGTCGGACTGCTGCGCGGCGAGAGCGACGTTGTAGAGGCTCTTTTCCAACTCGGCGGCGTAGCGCTCCTCCTCTGGAAACAACACGCGCAGCTGCTGGCTCAGGAAGGCGAGAAAAATATTGCCGCAGGTCTCGCCGTTGGCGGCACGCAGCAGACGCGCATTCGGCGGGTCACGCCGCGCCATAAGCTCAAACGATTCGATGAGCGTGACGGCTCCGCCTGTGTGCTGGAAGTCGCGCAAAATCGTTTCCCATGCGCCCTTCGCGGCGTCGAGATAGCGCGTGTCGCCGGTGGCAACATACATGTCGGCGATGGCGTTGAACGTGACGATTAGGTAGCTGTGCGGGCGGTCGTAGGTGAAGCTCCAGAGCGCGGCGGGGTCGCGCTCGGCGAGCGCTTTTAGCCAAAAGTTGAGTTGGAAATAGCGTTGCAAAACTTGGATGTCGGCGGGCACACCGATGGGCGTGTCAACGTAAGTGCGCGAGTTGGCGATCATGCCTTGCCAACCGATGGCGACGCGCATCGCCATCTCCGGCAGGTAGGGGCAGGTGTTGAACCAATCGCCCCAGCGGCGCAGCAGCGGGAAGGCGTCGGGGTTCCCCGCACGGCCCGCCTCGATGAGGCCGTTAGTGACCCACGAGCGCACGTAGCCGTTGGTCTGGTCAACAAGAATGCGCTCCTCGGGGAACGCCATGATGTAGCCGTCGGGGCGGGCGCAGTCCTTGATGACGGCGACGATGCGGTTGAGGCGGTCGCGCAGCTCGGCGTGTTCGCGCCAGCGCAGGGTGTTGCCCGCGCCCATGAGGAAACGCCCCGTGTTGGCACCGGTGAGGATTTCCGTCCAGAAGCGGTCGCGTCGCCCGTCCTTCGAGTGGGGCTTACCGGCGCGTTGCAAAAAGTGGCGCGTGTAATCGTCCGTCGTGAAGCCGCCGAGCAGGTAACTGATGTTGCGCTCGAAGACGTCTTTGAAAAGACCGCCGAGGACGACGCCGCTCGTCGGCGTGCGCAAGGGGGCGCGGACAGGTTTCCACGTCGCGGGGTCGGTCGCCTGCTCAGGGTGGTCGAAGTGGACATCCTCGCCCTCGGGGCGGCGCGGGCGCAGGAGAACGTGTTTGCCGAGGTCGCCGCTGGCAGCGTCGGAGAGCGTCTTGCCAGTCGCGACATCGCGCCCGCCGGAGATGACCTCGAAGCGCCAGAGCATCAACGCAGGCCTGCCAGCGTAGTGGCCGGGCTTGGTGACGGTGAGGCGGACGTAGCGGGCACTCGCCGTCGCGGCGGGTTTGAAAGTGAGGACGGGCATGTGGCCAAACGGCGGCTTGAAGTCGGCGCCCGTGTGGTCGGCGACGAGGCGCGGCGCGGCGAAGTCGGGCGTGTCGGCGGTCTCGATTTTGAAACGCACCGGAAACGCATCGGGCGAAACGCCGTCGGGCTTGCCGTCAATTTTGTCTTTGGCAAACGAGTAGAGTTTGACGGCCTCGACGGGCTGGGCCGCGCCAAGGTCAATCTGGAGCCAGTGCGAATCGCCTTTCAAAAAGACGCGATAGGGCGCGGGAGTGCCGACCGACGACGGCACACGCTCGACGCCGAGTGCGCCGCCTTGCAGGTCGGCGACGGGCTTGCGTTCGGGCGCGGGGCCGGCCTTCACGTAGGCGGGAACAGGCGCGGCGGCGGCGGATAGCACGCCAACGGGCGCGGCACACAAGAGGGTTGCGACGGCGACAGGCGCGACGCGGAGCATATTTCGAGGAAAGCGCATACGCCGCGCATTATGCGGGGCGCACCCCGCAGTTGAAGGCAAAAAGCTGAGCACCCGCCGCTCTCACCGTGCCTCGACGCACAACGACAAGAGCGAAGCGCCGTTGAACAAGGCATGGGTCGCAATGGGCACACGCAAGTCTCCCGTCTTCTCATAAACGATGCACAAATACGCGCCCAGTGCCGCCAACGGCAAAAACGCCTGCGCGTTGAAATGCACTAAGCCAAAGAGCAGCCCCGTCGCGCCCGCCGCCAACCAGACACCGCCCTTGCTCTTAAAAAACGGATACAAAATCCCCCTAAAAAAAGTCTCCTCTGCCAGCGGCGCGGCGACACAGGCCGCCACCACCGCCATCGCCATAAACAGCGGCTCGCCTGCGTGTCGCCCAAAAATCTCCACCGTCTCTTGTTTGACGTCCAAGCCCAGCGAAACCCCAAACGTCTCCCGCAACCACTCGCCAAACGCGATGACATCGGTCGTCAGCAGTGCCGTCAGCGCCAGCGCACTCGCCAAGCACACAGGGACACTCCAGACGCCCCAAAACAAACTGGCAGGCAAGCTGCGCCAGCCCGCACCGAAGCGCAATTCCCGCGCCGCCCCCATTGCCCAAAGCACCATGAACATCGCCGCAAGCGCCACAAACTGCGACAGCGCCGTCAACGGAAACACCACGCCATCCGCCAATTTTCCGTCGGCAAACAAGCCGTCGCCAAAACCTGCGGCGAACGCCAGCGAGATGAGAATGGCCGGTAAAAAAATGTTGACAGACACACCCGTGCCGACCGCCGCCGCAAACACTCCGTCCGACGACGACCACGGCGGCACACCCACGCCCGCGCCCCTCGCGCCGCCGTAGCGCCACTGCCACACCAAGGCCACGAGGCCCACGCAGGGCAACACGGCGGCACCCATCGCCTCCTCCGGCGACAAGGGTTTGCCAGCATCCGAGAGTGCTCCCGTAGCTATCAGCACAAGCCCCGCCGCAAGTGCCAACACCAACACGCCCGCCGTCACAACCGCCGCATCCAGTTTTGTTTTTTCTCGCATACGTCGCAAAAGAACCGCCGCCGCCACCCCTTGCAACTTAAACAACGCAATCGCCCGCGCCGCGCCGCGCCGCCGCCACCTCCCGCCGCTCGCCGCGCCAATTCCCGCTTGCCCGCCACGCCGCGCTGCGCACACTCCGCCGCCATGAGTTATACGCTCCGTCCGCTTCTCGCCGCCACGCTCCTGTGCGCCGCTGCACCGCTCCTCCTCGGCGGCTGCATGTTTGTCCCGCTCATCGGTGACGACTTCGACTCCGACTCGGTCTACTCCGACCTCGCCGACGCTGAAGACGCCCGTATGCGCCGCCTGTCGCGCAACCGCAACATCAACGCCACCGAATACGACGCCCTCAACAAGCAGACCTCTCGCCAAGGCGCACCCGTCGCACCAACCCTCGAAGAGCTTGAGGCAAGCGTCAATGCAGGCCGCTAATTTTTTTACCGTTTTAACCGTTGACACTCCCCACGCCCACGCCACCCTCCGCAGTCTTTCTCATGCAGAATTTCGCAGCACAGTGCCTTGACATGGCTCGGTCCATCCTCGGACATAACCTCGACTCCATTAACGAAGACGGAACTATCGTTCCTGTTCCCGGCGAAGAAAGCCGCGCCGACGAATCCGGCCACGCCGCGATGGCACTCGGCGAATACTACCGCGCCACGAACGAAAAGTTCATCAACCGCGCCGACATCCAGCAAATCGTCGCCCGATGTATCGCCGCGCAGGTCGCGTTGAACGCCAACTCCGAGAACGGCCTCGGCTACTCCGCGATGGCGCTCCTCGCCTTCGGCCCCTCCAAAGAGCGCAACGGCGTCTGGGCACACCTCGCCGACGAAACCCGCGAGAGCCTCGACAAACTTCTCCTGCACCGCAGCGATTACGACACCCATTTCCAAGCCTTCAACATCGCCAAAGCCGTCACACGCTTTTCACTCGGTCTCTCCAGAAAAGACGAGACCAACGCGCTGCTCGACCGCTTCGTCGCCCGCATCCAAGCCAACGGCACCGCCCAGTTTTGCGACGATTGGCCGCGCAACCTCGAAGGCCGCCCCGACGTCCTCGGCGGTGCCTACGACCTCTACGGCGTCATGCAGTTTGTCTTCATCCGCTCCGCCCTGCAGCTTCACGCCAACGTCCACATCCGCGAACGCAAGCTCCCCACCCTGCGCACCTACGCCGAGCGTTACCTGAAACTTCTCCCCGACATCGTCCGCGCCGACGGCCTCGGCTGGTGTTACGGGCGCGGCATAGGCGCATACGGGCAGATGCACGCCATCAGCCTCATTTTGCAAGCCATGCGCGATAAATGGATAGCACCCGATAAAATCGCCCTCTACAAAGACCTCGTTCGCCGACTTTTTCAGTTTTTCTTCGCCACCTATCTCGACAACGAGCACGGCTTCCTCGTCATCCGCGATAACGAGCGCGACACCATCCCGCACCACACGACGCGCATGGCAAACTTCGACGCCGCCCGCTACTTGTGCCAATGGTCGCGCCTCGCGAAAACCGCTGGCGGCACCCTCGAAGGCAACCCGCCCGTCGTTACCCGCGCCGCGCCGCGTTTCCACTATTTTGACAAATCGAGCCGCAAAGAGCAGTGCCTCTACATCTACCAAGACCCGAGCACAGGCTTGCACATCCAGATACCGCTCGTCTCTGGCGGCGCGAACGGAGCTAACACCTCGGACTCGCTTGCATTCCCGCACATGCCCGGCGTTTTTGACTGGCCGACTAACCTCTACGTCCCAGCTTTCCTGCCCGAGCTAACTATCGGCGACAATGTTTTCACGCCGTCGTTTTACGGCAAAAACATCACGAACGGCATTGGTCTTAAAAACGTGTATTACTTCCGCTACGAACAACCGGAGCTTATCACAAAGGACGAAAAAATCATCCCGGGTGTCGGCAGTTGCAAGGTCGAGTGGGAGTTTTTCGGCAGTAAAATCACGAGCAAGTTCACCTTCCAATTCCGCCGTCAGACTCAGCTAAATCTTTTGCGTTACGTCTTGCCCATCGCCGCGCCGCACACCCGCCACCGCCTCGGCAGCTCTTACACGCTCGGCGCAGAAAGTCTGCGTTGCACCGTGCCCAGAGACGAGTTTCAGGCGCACTGGGCGGAAACCGAAGTCGTCTCCGACGACCTCAACCACCGCACTTACTACGGCAATTTGCACTACTACCAGATGCTCCTGCGTGACCGTCCCCACCACCTGCGTCCCAACCACCCCTACCGCTTAGAGGTGAGCTTCGAGCCGCACATCGTCACCATAGACGAATCGAATAAAAGCGAGTAAAGGCAAGAAGAAGCAACAGCGCAAAAGAGCGAAAGAGCGACCGGAGAGTAGCATCCCCGCTCGGTAGTTCCGCTGTGTCTGTCCGTGTCAGTCC
>JAITPT010000251.1 GCA_031289285.1 Puniceicoccales bacterium | reverse complement strand
GTGACAAATTGGCACACCATCCAGAAACAACTCGCAGAGTCTCCGCGAAAGCGAAAAACACAAAGAGAAATATATAACGAAACAGGTTAGCGCTTATGGGGGGGGGGGGGGGGGAGGGTTTTTCACGGAAATAAAATCCGGGGTTCCTAAGAAGTTGTCCCTACTGCCTCGGGTATTTCTCCAGACCCTATCCTCGCCTCCCTCTCAAAATAGCGAGGAACCCCAAAAAAAGCGTCGGGACTGGTGCGCGTCGGGGAAGCGCAAACCGCATCCACCTCAAAATTTGGCACAACCCCATCCCGCTGAACTGCCGTTTTTAGGTTAAAAATCTTTGCCGCGAACGAAGCGGCGGATTTGGGATTGTCCGGTTTGGGATTTGTGCCAAGGGGCAAGCGAGGCGGGGATTTGCATTTCATCCAAAATGGTGTCGAAGGTCTGGACAGGGGTGCGCAATTTGCCGCGAAGCGGATGCAAATCCAGACTCAAATCGCGAGGGCGCAATGACGCACCGCCAGTCTCCGCAAGAGTCGTTTCCACAATATACGCCGCCGCCGACAAGCCAAACTTCTCGGCGATGCGCCGCCCGATTTCGAGCCGCGAGAGAGCGTCGGCACCCGCCCAGTGATAGACGCCGCTGAGGTTGTCACGCTCGCAAAGCTCGACCGCCGCATCTGCGAGATTGGAGGCAGAGATGGGCTGGCGGATTTCGTCGGCGAAGAGGGGCGTCTTCTCGCCTGCCGCCCAGCGGGCGAGCAGCCGCTCGTGCAGGGAGCGGGTGCCGTCTTCGCTGTTGCCGCTCAAAAGCGGGACGCGCAAGACGACGGCAAAGCGCTTGCCGTGGAGCAACACCGCCTTTTCGCCGTCGAGTTTGACGCGCCCGTAGAGGCTCATTGGCGCGGGCGGGTGCAGCGGCGCGGGCATGTCGGTGTGGGCGTAGTGGCCGCGCTGCCCGTCAAACACCATGTCGGTCGAGATGTGGACGAGGCGGGCGGAGAGGTGGTTGGCAAACATGGCGAGACGCTCCGGCAGGGCGGTGTTGAGCGCGGCGGCGCGGGCAGGGGCGGCGGCACAAGCGGCGGGGTCGGCGACGGCGGCACAGTTGACTACGGCGTCGGGAAACTCGTCGAGGAGGAGGCTCTCAAGAGCAGCCGTGTCGAGCAGGTCGAGGCGGAGATTTTTGGTGGGGCTTGCGAAGGCGGGCAGACGCGCTCCGCCGAGGGCGACGACGCGGTGCCCGCGCCGCAGGGCCGATTGGACGGCTTCGCGCCCGAGGAAGCCCGTGGCTCCAGTGATGAGAATTTTCACGCCAAAAAAATGCCACCGGCACAAACCGGTGGCAAAGTTTTTGATTGCATTTTTTTGCGGAAGTGTGCGCGTCAACCCGCGCACGTCGCCCACTTCCGCTGTCGGTTTTCGGGTTCAAACCTTCGGGAACTTGGTCCATTTTTCCTTGGACTTGTTGCTCTCGATGGCGGTGTCCACAAACGTTTTTCCAAACACCGCGTCTTCGATGTCAGGATAGAGGTGCGTCTTGGAGACCTTACCGCCCTCGGCAATCGCGGCGACGTCGTCGGCGAAGTCGAGGTAGATATTTGCGAACGCCTCGATGAGGCCCTCGGGGTGTCCGGTGGGCATACGGGTGTTGCGTGCGGGAATGCTCGCGTCGAGGTAGGGCTGGGCGCGGGTGAGGATTTTCGACGGCTCGCCCTGCGTTTTGACGATGAGCTGATTGGGATTTTCCTGGTGCCACTCGATGCCGCCCTTGCTGCCGTAGATGCGGATGGTGAGGCCGTTCTCTTCGCCCGCGCTCACTTGCGAGGCGTAGATGACGCCGTGTGCGCCGCCTTTGTAGCGCACGAGCACGTTGCCGTCGTCGTCGCGACGCCCGCCCGGCGTGTAGGTGCGCAGGTCGGCGCTAAGCGTCTCGATGTCGAGACCGGTGACGAAGCGGACGAGTTGCGCGGCGTGGATGCCGATGTCGCCCATCGAGAGTGACGTGCCGAACTTGGGATCCATGCGCCAGCCCGCGAGGTGGAGCGGGGCGTCGCCGCGTGGCAAAATCCAGTCTTGCGGATACTCGGCGATGATTTTGTAGATTTTGCCGATGCCGCCGTTGCGCACGAGAGCGCGGGCGTGGCGCACGAGCGGGTAGCCCGTGTAGCCGTGCATGATGGCAAACGCTAAGCCGGTCTTTTTCACAGTTTCGCGCAATGCAAGCGCGTCTTTGTGTTTCACGCTGACGGGCTTTTCGCAGACGACGCTGACGCCTATGTTGAGAAAGGCTGTAGCGATTTCGACGTGCGTGTCGTCGGGAGTCACCACCGCGACGAAGTCAATTCTCTCTTCGGCGGGAAGTGCTTTTTCGGCGGCGACCATTTCCTTGTAGGTGAGATAGACCCGCTTGGGGTCGAGGAATAGGTCTTTGCCGGACTGGACGGCGATTTTCGGGTCAATGGAGAGTGCTCCAGCGACGAGCCGTATTTTACTGTCGAGTTGGGCCGCCATGCGGTGGACTTTGCCGATGAAGGCGTCGCTGCCGCCGCCGACGATACCCATTCTGATGAGACGATTGAGAGCCATAAGAGTTGTTCTGTGTGAGTGTTTTTTTGTTGGTTGGTTGGTTGAGTTAGGTTTGCCCGGAAACTCGCTTGTGCCGTGTTTGGCGCGGCGTGCGGCGTGTCTCCCGCAGCTTCCCCCAGACAGGAAGAGAAGGGAGTGGTTTCGTTTTGGCAAGTAACTAAATGCACAGGTGAGAAACCTTTTGGTGCCCGCTCTGTCTGCGCTGGCTGCTATGTTTCACAAACTACTTTCCCCTCTGAGCACGAGAACCGTGCTCGCAGCCGTCGCCTGTTGCGCGGCAGCAGCCGCCGCAGGAGCCGCCGCGCCAGCAAACGCGGCAGCCATAACAGCCGCAGCCACAGCTCCCGCTGCTGCTCCCGCCGCCGCCGCCGACTCCGCGACCTACCTGCGCGACACACGTGCGCTGCTCCAAAAACAGTGGCCACGCAACCGCGCCGTAAATCTCGTTTTTCACGGGCACAGCGTCCCTGCTGGTTATTTCAAAACGCCCGCCGTTGACAGCTTCCACGCCTACCCGCTGCTCACCCTGCAAGCCGTGAAAGCCGCCTACCCCTACGCAGTCATCAACGCCATCAACACCGCAATCGGCGGCGAAAATGCCGAGCAAGGCGCACGGCGTTTTAAGCAGGAAGTCCTCGTCCACCGCCCCGATGTTTTGTTCATAGACTACGCGCTGAACGACCGTGGCCTCGGCCTGAAACGCGCCCGCGCCGCATGGGTCCACATGATTGAGCACGCGCTCGCCCTGAAAATAAAAGTTATCCTTCTCACGCCCACTCCCGACCAGAGCACAAACGTCCTCGACGCCAATTCGCCGCTCGAGCAACACGCCCGCCAAATCCGTGCGCTTGCCGCCCAATACGGCGTCGGTCTCGCCGACTCTTACGCTGCCTTTGGCGAAATCGCGAAACGCGGCGAAAGCATCAAACCCTACATGAGCCAAATCAACCACCCGAACGCCAGAGGGCACAGCATCGTCGCCGACCTGCTCGCGGCGTGGCTACTGCCGCCGCAAAAAACCGCCACCAACGCGGTGCTCATCGAGGCGGAAAGTTTCGCAGAAAAAGGCGGCTGGGTCGTTGACGCGCAGTTCAGCGATTTGATGGGTTCGCCCTACCTGATGGCGCACGGCCTCGGCAAACCCGTCAAAGACGCCGTCGCAAAAATCAAGTTTCCGCAGACGGGAAAATATCGGCTTTTTGTCCGCACCTACAACTGGACGGCACCGTGGTCGGACGCACCGGGGGCAGGCGTTTTTCAAGTTAAAATAAACGCCGTGCCCGCCACCGCCCACTTCGGCGCGACTGGCAAAAAGTGGGCGTGGCAAGACGGCGGCGAGGTGGAAATCAACAAGCCGGAAACAGAAATCGCGCTCGCCGATTTGACCGGTTTTAACGGGCGTTGCGACGCGCTGTTTTTCACGCAAGACAAAACGCTGACCCCGCCCGACGACGCTGCCGCGCTGGCGGCGTTTCGCCAGAAACTTTGCCCGCAGACGCGGAAAGACGTCGGGCAATTTGACTTTGTGGTAGTCGGTGGCGGTGTCGCCGGAATGTGCGCGGCGGTGGCGTCGGCGCGGCAGGGTTTGAAGGTGGCGATTATCCAAGACCGCCCAATCTGGGGCGGCAACAATAGCTCGGAAGTGCGCGTCCATCTCGGCGGACGTCTCGCCTTGCCGCCCTATCCAAACCTCGGCGGCATCGTCGCCGAGCTTAGCCCGAAGTCCGGCGGCAACGCAAAACCCGCCTCCCAATACGAAGATAAAAAAAAGCACAACCTCATGGACGCCGAAACAAACATCTCCCAGTTTCTCAACCACCGTGTATTCGCAGTAGAGATGGATGGACGGAAAATAAAGAGTGTCACGGCGCGTCATGTAGAGACGGGGCAAGAGGTCGTTTTCCACGCGCCTATTTTTGCCGATTGCACGGGCGACGGAACTGTCGGCGCACTCGCCGGAGCAGACTTCGCAATGGGGCGCGAGGGGAAAAAAGACTTTGGCGAACCGACTGCTCCCGCCGTCGGCGATAAGATGACAATGGGTAGCTCTGTTCAGTGGTATTCCACGGTGGCAAAAACAGGGGAGCCGGCGTTTCCTGTTTTCAAACACGGCTTGCTTTTTAACGAGCAAAGTTCGCAAAAAGTTACGATGGGCGAATGGACTTGGGAGACAGGAATGCACCTCGACCAAGTGCGCGACTTTGAGCGTATCCGCGACTACGGAATGCTGGTCGTTTTCTCCAACTGGTCGTTCTTAAAAAATGAACACGCAAACAAGCAGCGTTTTGCGAACCGCGAATTGGGCTGGGTCGCCTATGTCGCGGGGAAGCGCGAGTCGCGCAGATTATTGGGCGACATCATTTTGCGCGAGCAAGACATCAAAGAGAAAATTCAATATCCTGATGGGACGGCCTCGACTTCTTGGTCTATTGATTTGCATTATCCAGACCCAGCGAATACAAAGTATTTTCCGAACGGTCAATTTAAGGCGATTGCGAAGACTCATCCTATAAAACCTTATCCGATTCCGTATCGTTGTTTCTATTCGCGCAACACGGAAAATCTCTTCATGGCTGGGCGCAATATAAGTGTGACGCATGTCGCTTTAGGAACCGTGCGTGTGATGCGCACAACTGGCATGATGGGCGAGGTCGTAGGTTTAGCCGCCTCGCTTTGCAAAAAGCACAGTGCCACGCCGCGCGGAGTCTATGAAAAGCACTTAGAGGATTTGAAAACATTGATGCGCCTCGGTGCCGGAAAAGTAAAAGCCGCCTCTTATCCGAAGTATAATTGAGACTGGGCGAGAAGCGGGTGACGGGTGGCAGGTGGCGGGTGGCGGGTGGGCAGGTGGCGGGTGGCAGGTGGGCGAGAGTAGGCAACAACGGGGTGCGATGTGTGGCACGGGCGTCTCACCCGTGTCACAGCAAACACGAGCAACAACACAGTTTTATCCTAAGAACGACAGTTCAGCGGGGAGGGTTTGCGCAAGAGGTTCCTCGCTACTTTGAGTGGGAACTCGGACACCGACGACTCGAACGCGGCCAGCCCCGTATGGGGGCGAGATATGCACAACTGGAGGTGTGCGCGGCGAAACCTCCGGCCTGCCCTGCCCTGCGGCAAAGCCCCGCTGGGGCGAGATTATCGGGTTACTCGATGTCGGTGGCATGTATGCCGCTGCATCTTCCGCTGCAATCTCGTGGTGGGCGCAGCAGGAAAAATGTGCATGAATGAAATCCAAGTCAAGTGAAAAAAATGGCTGCCTTTTTATTCACGACAAAGCCCCGCTGGGGCAAGATTATCGGGCTACCAGACGTTGGTGGTGTGTGTGTCGCAGTGTGTCTCGCTGCAATCTCGTGGGGGGCACAGCAGGAGAAATGTGCATGGCCGGAATCCGAGTCAAGTGGAAAAAATGGCTGCCTTTTTATTCGCGGCAAAGCCCCGCTGGGGCGTGATCATCGGGCTACCAGACATTGGTGGTGTGTGTCGCAGTGTGTCTCGCCGCAATCTCGTGGTGGGCGCAGCAGGAGAAATGTGCATGGACGGCATCCAAGTCAAGTGGAAAAAATGGCTGCCTTTTTATTCGCGACAAAGCCCCGCTGGGGCGTGATCATCGGGCTACCAGACATTGGTGGTGTGTGTGTCGCAGTGTGTCTCGCCGCAATCTCGTGGTGGCCACCGCAGGAGAAATGTGCATGGCCGACATCCAAGTCAAGTGAAAAAAATGGCTGCCTTTTTATTCGAGCGCGATAAATGGGGAAAATATTGTCCGTATCGTAAGTGCATGATTTGTCGGGTATTTGAGATGCAGATACCGACTTCCTCCTCCATCTCTCCTCCCCCCCCCTCCTCTACCTCCCCATCCTTTCTCCGAATAATTAACCAGACTAAAGATTTTGCCCGCCGACACCGCTTTCGCCGACGCCGCGACTGTCTCGGTCACACGTATCTGCCCGTGACTGCCCGAGTCTGCCCGTCTCGTTCGCCGTGTCACCTGCTGCGTTGAATGCGGTGTCGGCGGGCACGGAGATGAACTCCGCGCCCTCTGCCACCGCACTCAATAAAACCGCGCACCACTTTACTGCCCTAACGCATTTTTTTGGAGTGCGGTGGCAGAGGGTGCGTAGCGTAGCGTAGCACCCGCCGACACCGCTTTCGCCGACGCCGCGACTGTCTCGGTCACACGTATCTGCCCGTGACTGCCCGAGTC
>JAITPT010000069.1 GCA_031289285.1 Puniceicoccales bacterium | reverse complement strand
GTGAAGCGACTCATAGCGGGCTGTAAGCCCGCATCAACCTTCGCTCCGAATGCCACCCTCGCGCCACCGCACTCCATAAAACCCAAAGGCGTCCCTACAATCAATAAAGTGCCAGACGCTTTTTCATTTGACTCCCGATTTTCGTTCGATGCGGGCTGGCTACGCACCACACTCCATAAACCTAAAAACGGCAGTTAATGCGGGTGGTTTTGCACAATCTTTTGGCCGTCTGCGGCTTGCGCTTTCCGCTACACGCACCGCAAGGTGCGCGTCGGGAAAGCGCAAACCGCATCCGCCTCAAAATCTTGCGCAAACCCTTCCCGCTGAACTGCCGTTCTTAGGTTAAAAAGGCAGCAACTCACAAAAATGCTGTGGCAAGTATGCCACAGCACACACGACGCGCCCGCGCGGGTGCGCGGGCGGGCACGGTTCAGAGGCGTTTTTTTAGAGGCTATTTCGCGAGGGTTCGCTGCGCATGGGGGCGACCATTGAGAGGGGACACCGGTCTTCGATGCGCATTCGCTGCGGAGCGGCGGCGGGAGACGGCGTTCCCACCTTGGGCGACAGGGTGGCGGCGTCGGCACCACCGTAAAGCAAGGTGGCACCACTTTTGAAAGTGCCGCAGGTCTTGGCGGGGTCAGACACAAACACAATCGCGTAATGCACCGCGCCGGAAGCCGGAGGCTGGCGGTCAGTCCACTCGAAACGCTCCGTTTCGCCAATGCGGGTGGCGTGGTTGGGCGTGAAATCGGGGGTCGCGCCACGATGGATTTCCGTGACGAGGCCGATTGTCCGCGCCGAATGTTCCCATGAGAGACGGACACCCCGTTCGGTGCGTTCGGCGCGTAGCGGCGGCATGGTCTCCGGCAAGGGCTGAGGGATGATTTGGCGCGAACGCCCCGCGACGATGCCGCGCCCTGTGAACTCCGCGTCGGGCATATCCACACGGGGTTTGGTAAGCTGGCGAGCACGGGCATCGCGGATTTTTTTCAGGAAACTTTGGTAAAGCGGGTTGTCAGTGTTGGCGAAACTGACTTTGGGAGTGCCCTTGTGCGCGTCTTTCCAAGAGACCCATTTTTGCGAGGGGAACCGCTCTAAGGGGAGAACTTGGTGGGCGTAACCAGCTTTGAACATTTGCCCGCGACGGCTGAAGTTTTGGTCAACTTTGGCGGCGCGGCAAAGACCGAGGCCGTATCCGGCAGGAGACTTCGGGTCGAGAGGTGCGCGGAGGATGATGCTGAGTTCTGGGCGTTCGAGGTTAATCCAGTTGTCGAAACGGCGGATGTTTCCACGTGCGTCGGCGTGGCATTCGACGCAGTTGTTTTTGCGCATTTCGGCGGCGAGTTCGCCGCGCAGCTTTGCGTATTCATCGAGTCGCGGACCGCTGGTCGCGTAGTTCCAAGTGCCGAAGTAAATGCCGTTGCTATCAATCCACGCGAGGAGGAGGTCGCGCTCGGCAGAGGTGAGACCTTTGATGGTGCTGTGCGGCCCTTTGGTAAGAAGTTTGGCGAGCGGGGCGGTGCCGCTGCCGTGCGAGTAGGGTTCAAATATTTTGCAAGAGTAGTCGGCGGTGCCGTTCATGCAGCAAATACCAGCGATGAGGTCGGCGATGTATTGTTTCTCGCGGCGGGCGGTGAGCGTCTCGTAGCTGTTGTTGAAATACTCCGTCCAACCGCCGGTCAGGTCTATGCCGCCGGCGAGTCCTTTTTCGCCGCCGTGGCACTCGACGCAGCGGCGGTCGAGGATGGGCTGTATCATGCTCGGATAATCGAGGTGGCCGCTGCCCCAAGACTCGTCGGCGAGGCGGCGCGGGACGCGGCCTTTGAGGATGTTTTGCGTCTGGCGCGGGGCGGAGTCGTATTCGTGGCAGCCGAGACAGCTTCGCGTGGTGCCGGGCGCGGCTTGGACAAAGGTGCGCATCGAGCGGACGAGCCGGTAGTCGGCGTCGAGAAGCTGGAAATAAAGAGCGCGCCCCGAGGGTGCCTCGAAGAAAACGCTGCCGTCGGCCTCGACGGGGACGATGCCGTGGTAGATTTTTGGCGACCACGCGAGAGCGGCGGAAATCGAGAAAGTCTGGTTCATCCATGTGCCACCGGGCGACTCGCTCACGCGCGAAGTTTCCTCCACGACGCGGAGCCATTTGACGGAGCCTTTTTTGACCTGTGGCATGTTGGCATAGACGTCGAGGACGAGGAAGTTGCCAGTGATTTTGGAGCGGTCGGTGGCGTCGGAGAGCGGGCGCGGGAGGGCGCGCGGAATGAGCGGAATGGGGTTGTGGAGGTCAATCGCGGGGTCTCGCAGGATGGTAACTTTTTCGCCACGGCGATTGATGAGCATGAGGGCGTTGAGATTGGCACTGCTGCGCCCGCCGCGTCGGGCGATGCGGTGCGCGTCGGCGGGGACGCCGCTGTAGAGAACGGTGTCGGCGTCGAGTGCCCACGGGTCGCAAGACTCGCCCCTGTCAAAAGTCGGGCGGTCATGGTGCTCGAAGTTGAAGATAGCGGCGGCAGCGTTTTTCCCGCGTCGCGTGTCAATCATGGCGATAGAGCCGCGCGGCGGCGCGTTGTGCGGTGCGAAAGTGCCGACGATGAGGTGGTCGTTGCCGAGGACGGGTTTTGCTTGGAGAACGGCTTCGGGAAAAACCATGTTGTTGGCGAAAAGCGCGGTCTCGTGTTGCCCGCCCGGAGTGACTGTCCAGAGGCTTTGGATGGTGAGCGCGTTTTTATCTATGTATTCCCAACGCCCGAAAAGGATGCGTCCGTCGGGCAGCGGCGCGGGGTCGAACTCGGTGACGTTGTTGACGGAGATGGTGTGGATGTCGGTGCCGTCGAGGTTGGCGACGTGGAGAATGGCGACGCCGTTGTTGGCGCAGGGGACGAGGCCGCTGTAGCGAGTCGAGCAAAAGACGAAGCGCCCGTCGCCGAGATAGGCGGGTTTGACGTCGTGGTGACCGCCACCGGAGCCTTTGTAGGGGTTGCCGTTTTTGTCGAGATTGGTGATTTGGCGGAGACCTTTTCCGTCAACGCCGATTTCGTAAATGGTGGAGTTGCCGCCGTGTCTTTTCTTGTGGCAGAAGAGGATTTTTTTGGCGTCGAAGGAGGGCGATGCGTCGGAGTAAATACCCGGGCCGAGCGTCTCCGGCGTGGAGGGGTCAATCACGGCGCGAATGCGGTGTTTTTCGGGCGGGTCGGCGGGGTTTTCGAGGACATAGATGCCGCCACCCGGACGCCACTGGTAAAACGTGTCGTAGATGTGTAGCCCTTGGTAGTTGAAGCGTTTTGTAAAGAGAATCGGCGTGTTAAGCACGGCGCGGGAAAGCGCGGGCGCGGTGGGCGCGGCGGCGGGCACGACGGCGGTAGTGGCAGCGGAGACGGTGGCGGAGAGCGTGGTGAACTCGGGGATGGCGGAAAACTCAGGTGCGGCGGAGAACTCAGGCGCGGCGGAGAATGCGGACGCGAACGTAGAGGTGGGAAACGCGGATGTGGCGGCGGCGGCGGGCGCGGGCGTGGCGGCTTGCAGTGCCTTCATTTTTTCTGCGTAACGGACGCCGAGGGTGCGCTGGGATTTTGTGTTGAGGTGTATCCAGTCGCGGGTGGAGTTGGCTTTGAGGTCTTCGCCTTTTGCAAAATCGTAGAATGGGATCTTTTTTCCGGCTGTGCGGATGATTTGGTTGATGGCGCGGAAATTGTCATTTTTCGGGCAGATTTCTCCGGCGACAAATGGGGCGCGGGGCGCGTCAAACTCTTTGCGAAAGGCGGCGACGAGGGCGGCGAGTTTTTCCGCATAGACGCTCGCACGTTCGGGGCTGGTGTCGCCCTCGCCTTGGTGCCAGAGGATGCCCTTCACGACGCCGGACTGGCGGGCGAGCTTCACGCGGCGCACGGCGTCGTCCCACGGGTGGGCTTTGGTGGGCTTGTGGAGAGCGCCCGGCTTCCATTCGTCAATGGCGGTGCCGCCGACGGCGCAGGGCACGAGGCCGATGACGACGCCAGCGGGGGCGCTGTCGAGCATCGTTTGCGCGAAGGCCAGCCCGGGGCCGACGCCTGCGCCCTTCTTGTCGAAATGGAGGGGGTCTGTGGCGGGTTTCCACTGGCCGTGTTTGTCCATTGCGAGGATGCGCGGATTGGTGGCTGGCGCGGGTTTTTCCAGACGTCCCCGCCCTGCCATGTTGGACTGCCCAGCGAGGACGTAGATGTGGAAATTGTTTTTCTCCGTCGGAAGCGGCGCATCTGCGGCGCACATTACGGAGGCCGGACACGTGAAGAGAAGGAACAGGAGCGCAAGCGTGCGCACAGTGGACGCGGCAAAAATGCCGGAGTGGAGACGTTTTTTCATAGTGAAATAAGGTGCTGAGGCGGTGGTGGTAGTAGTAGTAGTGTTAGGAGTGATGTTGTTGGTGTTGATTTAACGCAAGAACAGTGGAAGAGCGGACACGTTATCGGTGTCCCGTAAAATGTCAAGCGGTGGGTATGCACTTTCTTCAACTTTTTTGCGTTCCTCGCTGTTTTGAGTGGGACGCGAGTATTGGTAATTGCAGATGCCCATTATCGAGGTCTCTTGTTTTTTTTAGCCCAGCAAGGGCGAGATGTGCATAACCGTGGGTAGCGCAGCGGAACCCACGGAAAAGCCACCTACAACACAAAGCCCCGCCGTGGCGAGATTATCGGGGGGGGGGGCAATGGCAAAATCTTTAGTCTGGTTAATTATTCGGAGAAAGGAGGGGGGGGGGGGCGGGAGGAGGAGCAGGAGAAGGAAGTAGGCATCGGCGTCTCAAATACACGATAAATCATGCACTTACAAAACGGCTAACATTTTGCCTATTTGTCGCGCTCGAATTAAATCTAAGAACGGCAGTTCAGCGGGATGGGTTTGCGCAAGATTTTGAGGCGGATGCGGTGTGCGCTTTCCCGACGCGCACCTTGCGGTGCGTGGAGCGGAAAGCGCAAGCCGCAGACGGCCAAAAGATTGTGCAAAACCGCCCGCATTAACTGCCGTTTTTAGGATTATAGGATTACCAGATGCTGGTGGTGTGTATTCCGTGCAATTTCGTGGAGGGCACGTGCTGGGCACTGCAAGGGAAAGTTGCACGAACTGCATCGAAGTCAAGTAATAAAATGGCTGCCATTTAATTCGAGCGCGACAAAAGGGAAGAATGTTAGATATGTCGTAAGTGCATGATTTATCGTATATTTGAGACGCAGATGCCTACTTCCCTCTCCAGCGCCCCTTCCAAGCGAAAAAGGGTCTGTCCCTTTTTGCGTCGGGGGAGGTGGGGGAAGAGGGGGGGGGGAATGATTTTTAACCACAAAGGCCACAAAGGTTTTCACAAAGGGCACAAAGGAAATGAGAGGTGAGTGTGTTTGGTTGGGCGACATCGGAGACTCCTGAATTTTCAAAAATCCGCAGTAGTCCCATAGCGTCGAGAGCATTGGGGATGGTGTCTGGTGACTGCATCTAAACCCCAACAGGGTTTCCCAACGAATATCGATGGCTGCCGACGGAGACCCCGTTGGGTTGTGGAAGAGAAAAAGGGTCTGTCGCTTTTTGCGTTCTTTTCGCGCTCTTTTCGCCGTTTGCATCTTTTTTCACGAAAAGAACGATTTTTTGCCACAAAAGAGCGCAAAAGAAGCACAAAAGAGGAAACACACACAGACTCGTCGGCATGATTTAGTGTAGTTGTCGCGGGATGAAAACAGAAGTCGTCTGCTCTGCGGTGTTGTCGCGGACAACCAAAAATCACAAGTCCAATAGCAAGTCAAGCGAAAAAGGGTCTGTCCCTTTTTACGTAGCAAGTCAAGCGAAAAAGGGTCTGTCCCTTTTTACGTCGGGGGGGGGGGGAGGGGGGAATGATTTTTAACCACAAAGGGCCCAAAGGTTTTAACAAAGGGCACAATGGAAATTTTTGGTGAGTGTGTTTGGTTGGGCGACATCGGAGACTCCTGAATTTTCAAAAATCCGCAGTAGTCCCATAGCGTCGAGAGCATTGGGGATGGTGTCTGGTGACTGCATCTAAACCCCAACGGGGTTTCCCAACGAATATCGATGGCTGCCGACGGAGACCCCGTTGGGGTTGTAGAAGAGAAAAAGGGTCTGTCCCTTTTTGCGCTCTTTTCGCCGTTTGCATCTTTTTTCAAGGAGAGAACGATTTTTAGCCACAAAATGGCGCAAAAGAAGCACAAAAGAGGAAACATACACAGACCCCTCGGCGTGATTTGGTGTAGTTGTCGCGGGATGAAAACAGACGTCGTCTGCTCTGTTGTGTTGTCGCGGACGCCAAAAATCACAAATCCAATAGCAAGTCAAGCGAAAAAGGGTCTGTCCCTTTTTACGTCGATGGCGTCCCGCCGCGCCTATCCCATCCCAAATAATTTACCAGACTAAAAAAATTATTTGACATGACTAACACACCCACCTTTTCCTCCTCCGTCCTCCCCTCTTTATATCTGCGTCATCTGCGTTATCTGCAGAGGAAAAAGGGGCTGTCCTTTTTGGCGCTCTTTTGGCGCTCGTCCCTTTTGGCGCTCTTTTGGCGCTCTTTTTGCGCTTTTTTCGCCTTTTGCATATTTTTTTACGGAAAGAACGATTTTGGGCCACAAAAGAGCGCAAAAGAAACACAAAAGAGGAAACATACACA
>JAITPT010000039.1 GCA_031289285.1 Puniceicoccales bacterium | reverse complement strand
TGCGTGGCGGCGTCGGCGTAGAAAGTGCCGTTGAAGCAGCCGGTCAGCGCGTATTGCGCGAGGGCGTGGCGCGGGGGCAGCGATTGGGCTTTGCCGCCGGCTTCGTTGCGCGTGTCGGCAGCGAAAGCGGGAGCAGCGGTCTGTGTAGCGAAAAGCGTGTTGTTAGCCATGTGAGTTAGTTCTCGGTGAAAGTTTGTGAATGCGTTTGCGCCGCCGATATAGCAGGTGCCGTGCCAAGCGCGTTTAGCAGCAAAATTAAAAAATCGCAACTTCTTGAAAATGAAACTGTTGCGTGCGAATATTTTTTTTGTCAGGCATGGCACGAGAAATTGCGATGAAATCGAGCGAGTGATTTTCCTGAAAAACTTAGCCAATAGGCGAGTGAATTAGATTTTTGGCGATACTTGGAAAACGCTGGGAAAGGATTTTTGTTTCTGTTTGGTGTGCGAGCAAGCGCGACCTATCGCAACGCATACCCTTTTGGGGGAGTGCGGTGGCACGGGCGTCTCCCCGTGTCGTGCGTGGCGCAACCGTGCCTCGCTTCACTTGCGCCGCCGAAAAAAGGCGAAAACCTTTTCCCGTTTTGCCTGTCTTATGTGCGCTTCCTCAAACGCTACATGAAAAAAACGCTTCACACACTTCGGACGCTTCTCGTGCTCCTTGCGGGCACTGCCACCGCCGCCGCCGCGCCCGCCGCCGCCCTGCCCTCCTCCGCCACGCCCGTCACCGCGCTCGACGCGGGCTTTGCCGCGCCGCCATCGGCGGTGCGCACCAGCATCTACTGGTATTGGATCAACGACAACGTCTCTGCGGCGGGCGTCGTCGCCGACCTCCACGCGATGAAAAAAGCGGGGATTGCGCGCGCCTTCATTGGCAACATCGGCAAACAGAGTTACGCCTACGGCAAGACGAAGTTTTTGTCGGAGGACTGGTGGGACGCGCTCCGTGCGGCGTTCAAAACCGCTGGCGAATTGGACATCGAAATTGGGCTTTTCAACTGTCCGGGCTGGAGTCAGGCGGGCGGGCCGTGGGTCAAACCCGAGCAAGCGATGCGCCGCCTCGCCGTCGCCGAACGGCACGTCACCGGCCCCGTGCTCTTTTCGGAAAAACTTCCGCCACCCACCAAGCACTTCCAAGATGTCAAAGTGCTCGCGTTTCCCGCCCCGCCACGCGCCAATTTGCTTCTCGCCGACGGCGCGAAAATAAGCGTCTCCGCCGGTCTCGCCGCGCCGCGCACGGGTGCCGCTGGGCCGTTTCGCTTGCCCTCGCGAGGGAAGCCGTCCATCACCCTCGCGCTACCAAAAGCCGCCGCCGCCCGCTCGCTTGTTATCACGCCTGCTGGCTCGTTTTTTGCCGATTGTGAATTGCTGGCGCGAGGCGCGGGAGAAAAAGATTTCCGCCAGTTAAAACGCTTTAATATAAACCGCACGAACAGCCGCCTTATCACCGGTTTTAACCCCGAAGCACCCGCCGTCATTTCTCTACCGGAAAAAACCGTCGCCGCATCCGAATATAAAATCGTTTTCTCCAACGTTCGCCAAGGCAGCGTCGCCGCTTCTATACAACTCTCTACTGCGCCAATTCTCGAACGTTTTCCCGAAAAAACATTTGCCAAAATGTGGCAGACTGCGCTGCCCGCTTGGGACGCTTATTTGTGGGGAAAAGAGACCGCCGACACAGCGGGAAGCATTCCGAAAAATGAAGTGCGCGACATCTCGAAAAACCTTGCCGCCGACGGAACGCTCACTTGGCAAGTCCCTGCTGGAGAATGGATTATCCAGCGAACAGGAATGACGCCCACGGGCACAATTAACTCGCCCGCCTCGCCGGAAGCCACGGGCTTTGAAGTTGACAAAACAAGCCGCAAACATATTGTCACGCACTTCGACGCTTTTATCGGAGAAATTCTCCGGCGCATTCCCGCAAACGAGCGGCGCACATTCAAAGTTGTCATTATGGACAGTTACGAAACTGGCGGACAAAACTTTACCGACGGCTTTATCCAGAAATTCAAACAACGCTACGGCTACGACCCCGTTCCGTTTCTCCCCGCTTACCAAGGTTATTGCGTCGGCAGTCCCGAAATCTCCGACCGTTTTCTCTGGGATATGCGCCGCTTTATCGCCGACAATATTGCCTCGGAGTTTGTCGCGGGCTTGCGCGATGAATCGCATAAACACGGCCTCACCACTTGGCTCGAAAACTACGGGCACTGGGGTTTTCCCGCCGAGTTTCTACAATACGGCGGGCAAGCGGACGAGATTGGCGGCGAGTTTTGGGCAGAAGGGCCGCACCCGCTCGAAAATCGCGCCGCTTCTTCCAGTGCGCATATTTACGGAAAAAATCTCGTTTCCTCCGAGTCTTTTACAAGTCGCGGCGGCGCGTATATGCGCCATCCCGGATACCTAAAACGCATCGGCGACTACGCTTTTACCGAGGGTATAAACAACACGCTCTTGCACGTCTATATTCACCAAAACGACGAAAAAACTTATCCCGGCGTTGACGCTTGGTTTGGCACCGAGTTTAACAGAAAAAACACTTGGTTCACGCAGATTGACTCGTTTATAGAATACACGCGCCGCTGTAATTTTATGTTGCGGCAAGGACGCAACGTCGCCGATGTCGCCTATTTTATCGGCGAAGACACACCGAAAATGGCGGGTATCACCGACCCTACACTTCCCGACGGCTACGCTTACGATTTTATTAACGGAGAAGTTATTTTGCGCGACCTCTCTGTAAAAGACGGAAAACTTGTTTTGCCGCACGGCACAAGTTACCGCGTTTTAGTGTTGCCGCCGCAAGAAACGATGCGCCCAGAATTGCTGCAAAAAATAGAAAAACTCGTGGCGGACGGCGCGGTTGTCGTTGGCCCGCCGCCAAAGCGTTCGCCAAGTTTGGAGAATTATCCAGACGCCGATAATGCGCTTCAGGCAATCGCAAAAAAACTCTGGGGAGAAAAAAACGAGAAAGTTCGCGCCTACGGAAAAGGAAAAATCTTGCGCGATGTTTCACTGCGCAATGTCTTTGAAATCATCGAGTTAAAGCAAGACTTCCGCGCCGTCGCGAGCGGTGCTGCGGAAGGCGCGGTCAATACCAACGCAATTCTCTACGCGCACCGCTCGATTGACGATGCGGGGCAGAAAAGCGAAATCTATTTTGTCACTAACCAAACGGACAAAACAGTGAGTTTTGACGCAGAGTTTCGTGTTAAAAAATTGTCTCCCGAACTTTGGGACGCCGTAAGTGGCGTGACGCGCCCGCTGCCCGCATTCCGTCAAAACAAAACAACGACGATTGTGCCGCTGCGTCTCGAAGCTAACGCCAGCGCGTTTGTTGTTTTTCGTAGCAAAAGAGACGCTGCTGCAAGCGGCGTCGAAGCAAACTTCCCTGCGCCCGTTTCCAGCAAGGAAATCACCGCGCCGTGGCGTTTGCGTTTTGAGTCCGATTGGCTGAAACGCGGTCCCGCCGAGACAATCGTTTTTCCGAAGTTGCAAGACTTGTCTAAACACACCGACTCACGCATTCGCTTTTATTCGGGAACCGTGTTTTACAATACAACGTTCTCCGTTTCGGAGAAACTAAACAACGCTGAGCGCAATCGTCTCGTGCTCGATTTGGGGAAAGTGGCAGTGATGGCAAAAGTGCGCGTGAACGGTCAGTTTGCGGGCGCAGCGTGGACGCCGCCTTTTCACGTGGACATCTCGAAGTTTGTGAAGGCAGGCGACAACACGCTCGAAGTAGAAGTAGTGAACACGTGGGTCAACCGTATAATCGGCGACCAACAATTGCCCGGACGCGAGCGCAAAGTGGCTCCGCGCCACAATCCTTGGCGGGCAACTTCAATTCTCCACGAGGCCGGTTTGCTGGGGCCTGTGAAGTTGCTGGCGTTTGAAAAAAACGTCGCCGAAAAATCCGACGTCCAAGAACTCGCGAAAAGCGAAGTTGGCAGCGAAGAGGATAAAGTTTCGCGGGCGGCGTGGACTTATAATTTTCAGAGTGCGGAAGGGAAACCGTATTTTCACCCGCTCTCTATTCCGGCGTCCCCAGATAAAACACCTTTTTCCAATTTTCGTCCCGCCGACCACAAATGGCATTTGGGTCTTTGGTTTTCGTGGAAGTTTGTCAATGGCGTCAACTTTTGGGAGCCGGATAAACGCGCCAAAATTCGCATTGTAGAGCAAAACGCAAGTCGGCGGGATGACACCGATGTTTTCAACTCGACACTTGCGTATTGCATTAACGGCAAAGAGGTTTTGCGCGAGAAACGAGTGGTTACGGTGCGCACAAAAGAAAACGGAAATTACAGCATAGATTGGGACGCCAG
Source organism: Puniceicoccales bacterium (assembly GCA_031289285.1). Classification (GTDB taxonomy): domain Bacteria; phylum Verrucomicrobiota; class Verrucomicrobiia; order Opitutales; family UBA953; genus CALNBE01. Next base: position 3,429 of record JAITPT010000039.1, on the reverse strand, counting down.
TTTTTCCGCTGTCGCGCCGAAAGTTGTTTTTGAGCGCACGAAACCGGGCAAAAATAAAGCAGGCGATTGGGCAAGTGGCGGCTACGCGGGGCTGTGTATCCGTTTCGCCGACGAGCCAACGTTTTCTTATTCGTTCACAGGAGAAAGCGGCGCGAGTGGCGCGACGAACGCCAAGCTGTGTGGCTTCGCTGGCAAGTTTGTCCAAGCGCGTATTGTTTCGCGTTCGGGGGGTGCTGCGGCAAAACTTCGTTTTGAAAGCCAGCCCGAAAGCGCGGATTATCCAACGGTGTGGTTCACGCGACACGCCGTCGGCAGCATGAAAGGTCGCGGCTATTACGTGCTCGGTTCGGCGCCAATTTTCCACAAGCCGTTGACCTTGGAGGGCGGTGCCAGTGCTAAGCCGATGCGCCTACGCTATAAAATCACAGTGGAACGCGAATAAGGGCGGCAGATGTCTCACGCGAAGGCGCGAAGGCGCGAAGAAAAAAACACAGCGACAGAGACATAGAGAACTGGGGAAACAATTGTCCCTCGATTTTTCAGCCACAAAAGAACACGAAAGAAACACAAAAGAAAAAACAAAAGGTAGCAAAAAAAGGAGAAAGAGTGGAAATATCTCCACAAAAATTGCCCATCTAAAACCTAAAAACGGCAGTTAATGCGGGCGGTTTTTTTCGGGGCACTTTTTCGTGTGGCTTCTGTCTTTGCGGGGCTACTATGACACGCACTTCCTTTTTCAAATGTTGCGCCGCTGTGTTCGCGGCGGCGACATTCGCGCAGACATCCGCCGCCGCCGCGACCGCCGCCGCCGCGCCAAACGCCGAGACCGCCGCGACGCCGCGCCTCGTCAACATCATTAACTTCATCCGGCAAACGGAGCCGCGTCCGCTGCGCATCAGCGACGCCGATCTTTTTGAATGCACGGCGACCCAAGTTCGCCAACTCCGGCGTCACGCGCTTCCTGCCACATTTCTTCTCCAATACGATGCGCTCATCAACCCAAAATATGTCGAGCTTCTGAAAAACGAAACCCAGCCCGGCACGGAAATTGGTGCGTGGTGGGAAATCACGGAGCCGCATGTCAAAGCTGCCGGCATTGCTTGGCGCGGGCGCAAAGGTTTTGCGTGGGATTGGCACGCAAACGTCGGGTTCGCCACGGGCTATACACCAGCGGAGCGCGAGATACTCGCCGACGTTTATATGAAAAAGTTCAAAGAGACTTTTGGGAAATACCCTGCCTCGGTTGGCTCGTGGTTTATTGACGCACACACGCTCGACTACATGCAAAAGAAATACGGCATCACCGCTTCTTGTAATTGCAAAGACCAAATCGGCACCGACGGCTACACGCTCTGGGGCGGTTACTGGAATCAAGCCTATTATCCGTCGCGCCAAAACGCTTACATGCCCGCGCAAAACGCTGCCGCGCAAATCCCCGTCCCGATTTTCCGTATGCTCGGTAGCGACCCGCTTTACCAATACGACGCCAACATCGGCGGCGGTGCGCAGCATGTCATCTCGCTCGAGCCTGTCTATGGCGCGGACGGAAAGCGCGTCGGCGGCGGGAGTAAAGAATGGGTGGACTGGTTTTTCAGAAATATGTTTGAGGCACCTGCACTCGGTTTTAACTACGCGCAGGCAGGGCAAGAAAATTCGTTCACATGGAGGAAGATGCGTGTGGGACTCGAATACCAAATCCCGCTGCTTGCCGATTTGTGGAAGCAGAAAAAAATCCGTGTTGAGACACTTGAAGACTCGGCAAAGTGGTTTCGTGGAAAGTATGCTGTGACGCCGCCGACCGCGTTCTCTGCGCTGGATGATTACCGAGATAAAGACAACAAGACAGTCTGGTTTAACAGCCGATTTTTCCGCGCTAATTTATTTTGGAGTGGGAAGCAATTTCGTTTTCGCGACATCCATCTTTTTGATGAAAACTTTGCTTCGGATTATCTCACTCGCGCCGAGAGAAACTCTACACAGTGTATTTTCACAACACTTCCTTTTGTTGACGGAAATGTGTGGAGTGCCCGTGGCGCGTTGGCGGGGCTTCGCATCGTGGAGACAAAAAGCGGGGCGGAAATTCCGTTAGCCGCGCCGGAAATTAAACAGCTTGCGCCGGATGTATTGCAGGTGTCGTGCGCCGCGCCGAGCGGCAACGTGTTTCGCATTGTGCTCACCGAGGATGCCTTGAAAGTAGAGTCGGCGCGGGATGATGTTTCATGGGCGTTGGAGTTATCCACAGCGGCTAAAAAGAAACTGCCGTTCGAGGATATTTCCGCCGGAAAAATAAAAGCGAAACACAGAGGTTTTGCGTATTCAGTAGAATGTCGGCGTGGGCGTTTTGAGAAGGCATCGGAGGCCGGAAAAGTTTTCCGTATTTATCCCGCCGAGAAGCAAGTGCTCCTCGGTATGCGGACAAATAAAAACACGAACACAAATACGAAATAAGCACAAAAACAACCGACCGTTAGCATGAGTAAAACAGCGGGAGACTGGACGGAGCGGATGCCGTTGGGGGCGGGCTGCCGCGTGTTGGCGCGACATCCGGCGGGCTTGTTGGCGTTGGAAAAACCAGCAGGGTTGACATCGCACCCAAACTCGCCCGCCGACAAGACCCCTTCCCTGCTCGCCGCCGCCTATTCGCTCGAAGAGGAATGCTACCGGTTCGATGGCGGCGAACGTCTCTGGCTGCTCAATCGGATTGACTCGCCCACAAGCGGCATCGTCCTCGCCGCCGCAAATCCCGAAATCGCAGCGCACGTAAAAGACCTTTTCCGCGAACATTCCGGCGCGGTGCAGAAGACCTATTTTGCGATTGTTAAGGGCGGGCGTCTTCCGCTGCCTTCGGGCGTGTGGTGCGATAAAATTCGGACGCGACGGCAAAACGGTTTTGTTCGCGCTGAAATCGGTGCGGGCGGTCTGCCTTCTTCCACGCGCTTCGAGTGGGTCGGCGCGGCGGGCGCGGGTGCGGGTGCGTCTTTGTCGTTGTTGCGGCTTGTCCCGTTGACGGGTCGTGCGCACCAGTTGCGTGTGCAATGTGCGTCGCGGGGACGCCCCATCCTCGGCGATAAAACTTACGGTGACTTTGCGCTCAACCGCCGTCTCAAAGCGGAACGTCTTTTTTTACACGCCGCCGCGTTGGTGGTCGCTTTTTCTTGGCGCGGCAAACGCGAGCGGTTCAGTGCCGAGTCGCCGCTTCCGCCAGAGTTTGGGCGGGCTTAGCCCCAATACCGTTCAGGTAGTGCCCAAAATACAAAGGGCAAAAGGCGAAGAGCTACTGGGGCGGTAGCGGGAACGCGGGCACCGTTCAGGTAGTGCCCAAAATACAAAGGGCAAAAGAGGCATTTCTAAAACCTCATGTTGAAACCGCATGTGGCTTGGAGCGCTGAAAGCGCGGCTTCATAATAGCCTATGGCGAAGCCATAGGAT
>JAITPT010000313.1 GCA_031289285.1 Puniceicoccales bacterium | reverse complement strand
CCCCCTGCCGCAATAAAGTGTCAGGCGCTTTTTAACTTGCATCTGCCACATGCACACAAAGTGAGCGTTGGGGAGCCGCAAACCACAGCCCTCAAAATCTTGCGAAAAACCATTCCGCCATCTGCCTTTTTTAGGTCAGCCTCGGATTCCATTTTGGGGCGCCACATCTCGCGCAAGACTTTGGAGAAGATGCACTTATGGGATTTTCACCGAAATAGCAGAGTTATTTTGGGAAAAGCCCCAATAGGCTAATAATCAAAGAGTTACGCAAGACGCGCCGGTCTGAAAAGCGTAATTGGGGTTTAGCGGAAGAGCACGACGGGGACGCGGTTTCGCTGGATTAACTCGACGGTTGTGCTGCCGATGAAGAGGCGGCGGATGCGCGAGTGCCCGTAGGCTCCCATGAGCAAAAGATTTGCCCCCGTCTCTTGCTGATAAGCAGAAATCGCGTCAGCGGGCACACCCGCGAGCGCACGGAAAACAGGTTTGCAGCCAGTGCCAAATGCCTCGAAAGCAGCGGCGGCTTCGCGGAGGACTTCCGCCGTTTTTTCGGCGGCGGCGGGTTTAGCCGCGACAGAAACGACGTGCAACTCGGCGTCGCCGAAGGCCGTTTTGTTTGCGCCATACCACGCGATTGCTTTGGCGGCACTGGCACTGCCATCAATGGCGAAGAGAAGTTTTTGCGGCTCAAAAAATTCGCGGTTGGCGACGAAGCACGGCAGCGCGGTGGCGCGGGCGACGCGCTCCATGTTGGAGCCGAGGTGGTCTTTCGCCATGTTCCAAGCCTCGCCGCGTTTGCCGACAATCAGCAGCTCCGCCGGCGTGTCGCCGCTCTCAAACTCGCCGATGCAATCCACCAACATCCCCGTGCGGTGAAAAAACGCGAGGTGCTCCGCGAGGTCGGCCTGCGCAAAAGCGCGGACGAGATACTCTTTGAGCATGGTCGCTTTGTCGGCTTCGACCTGCCGCAGCTGCGCCGTAAGCCCCATGTAGGGTTGGGCACCGAGGCTGCCGCCGAAGTCGGCCACGAGCGGTGCTTCGTATTGCCAGAGTTCGGAGACGTAGAGTGCGGCGGTCTGTGCGCCAGTTTTTTTGGCAAACCACAGCGCGTATTGGGCGCAGGTCTGCCCGTAGAGTGAGCCGTCTATGCAAGCGAGTAGTTTTTTCATGGGAAGTGCGAGGCTGAGGGTTTTGTTGTGCGTGTGTGCGAGAGAGACAACGGGGCGCGATGTTGTGCGGCAGCGCAGGAGTGGAAACAAAAAAAGCAGGGACAGCGGGGCGGGCAGCAGAGAGCGGCGGGCGGTGGGGCGGTGCGGCTGGCGGTGAATGGGCGGTTTCGCGAAAATAGGTCTTATAGGACTTATACGACCTATAGGTCCTATACGTCCTATAAGACCTATACGACCTATGCGTCCTATCGCCGTGTGTCGCTGTTGCGGCTATGCCAGTTTTGCGAGGGCGAATTGCTCGAAGACGGCGGTCTTTGCGCACTCGCGGCGGCGGCGCAGCTCGGCACGCTCTCTCACAAGCTCCATCCGCTCCTCCCATGCGCCGTCGGGCAACGCAAGCAAACGCTCCGAGACACCGACTATCTGGCGTTCAAAAATCTTCGCGAGACACTCATTGACGCGCCCAAGCGGGTCAATTTTCCACCACGGCGGCTCCGGCGCATTTTTGCGGCGCGGCGTCTCCGCACCCACACCTGCACTGCCGCCGCCGCCCGCACCGCCGGAAACTTTTCCGCTGCCGCCGCCCGCGCCGCCGCTGTCGCCGCCATTCTCGCTGCCGCCGTCGTTGTCGTCGCCGCCGCCCTCAGGGCCGACGAGCAGACGGGCGACGAGGTTTTGCTCTGCTTCGGTTTCAGGAAGCTCGTGAATCATGGCTTTCCCGCGCCACTGCTCCTCCTGCGCCTCGGCTAACACGCGGTTGAGCAGACGCCCCGCCGCCGAGCTGGCGTCGAGCCATTCGTGCTCAAGCTGGGGCGCGAGCACTTGCGGCAACGTGTCGTGGTTCAGCGCCAACACCAGCAGCGTCTCCTCCACCGAGTTGAGCGGGACGGTGGAAAGCGGCTGCGAGGGAGCTACCTGCCTCGCGGCACCGTAGGCACCGTTGCCACGGGCGGGCGCGTTGCCGCCAGTTTGCCCCGCCGCACCACCCGCCACCGCACCACTGCCGCCACTCGCCACCGCGCTGCCGCCTTGCGCCGCCTTCGCTGCGCCACCTCCGCCGCCACTGCTCGCCGCCGCGCCGCCGCTTCCTCCCGCTGCGCCTCCACCCGCACCACCCGCGCCGCCTGCGCCGTCTGCCCCGCTCGTGCCTGCGTTGGCGCGTGAGCGGAATGTCCGCAAAAAAACCTCGAAGTCGCGCTCGACGCCGCGTCGGTCAAACAACGTGAGGCGGACGATTTTTTCGAGCATCTCGCTACGAAGCACCGCCGACTTTGCCTCGGCGACGATGGCAAAAAGTTTTTGCAGCGCGTCCATCCGCTCTGCTGTCGAGTGCGCCGTCGCGCCCTTTGGCAAAAGCGCTTTCGCGGCAAACTCCGTCGCGTCCGACACGCTATCGCGCACGGCAGGCCAGCCCTCCGCCCCGGCGTCGGCGAAATACTCGTCGGGGTCTTTGCCGCCGGGGACGTGCAGGATACGCGCCTCGATTTCCGCCGCCAACGCGAGGGGCAAGATTTTGAGCATCGCGTCCTGCCCCGCACGGTCGGAGTCGAGCAAGATGTCCACGCGGCGCGTGAAACGGCGCAGCAGCATGAAGTGTGCGTGGCCGATGGCGGTGCCTTGCCCAGCCACCGCCGTCGTCACGCCGCAAGTGTAGGCGCGGATGGCGTCCAGCTGGCCTTCGACGAGGACGACCGGCGTGTCGCCAGCGCGGGCGGCGGCGCGGGCTTTGTCGAGGTTGAAGAGAATTTGGCTTTTTTTGAAAATCTCCGTTTCGGGCGAGTTGACATACTTGGCGTCGCGGGTCGGGTCTTTTTCGTCGGGCGGCAAAAACGGCAACACACGCGCCGTGAACGCGACCGTGCGCCCTTGCGCGTCGCGGATGGGAATCATCAACCGCCCGCGGAAACGTGCGTGCCAGCGCAGCGGGTCGGGCGTGTAGTCAACACCAGTGAACAGCCCCGACTGCGCGAGGGCGTTCTTCGTGAAGCCGCGTTTGTTGAGCAGGCGGATGAGGCCGCCGCTGTCGGCGACGGGCGCAAAACCAATTTGAAATTGCTCAGCGACCTCCGCCGTGAACTTGCGCTGCGTCAGCCAGTATTCGCGCACTTGGGCGGCGGCGGCGTCCTTAGCGAAAAACGCCGCAGCGTAGTGCGCGACGGCGACCTCGTGGAGCGTGAGCAGCTGCGCACGCAGCGAGCGCGTATCGCGGCTCTCGCCCCCCGGCGTGTCCTCGTATTTGACCTCGATGCCGAAGCGCGACGCCACCCGCTCGACCGCCTCCTGAAAGTTCAGCCCCTCTTTGAGCATGATGAAACGGAAGATGTCGCCGCCTTGCCCAGTGCTGAAACACCAGCACATTTCTTTGTGCGGATGGACGTAGAAGGAGGGCGTTTTTTCCGAGGTGAACGGGCTGAGACCTTTCCAGCTCGCGCCAGACTTTTTCAACGCCGTGTAGTCGTTGACGAGGGCGACGAAGTCTGCGCGGGAGCGCACGTCGTCAACGCACTGGCGGGTAATTCTTGCCACGCGGCGAGAGGAAACGCCAAACACGCCGCCGCGCAAACCAAAGCGAAATCCGTGTTGAAAAATCAGTTGACAGCGGCGCGGCCTTTCTTTTGCTCCCTCGCCTTCACTTTTTTTTCTTCACCACACCCAAAAAAATATGTCCGTAGAAATCAAAATCCACAAAAACGAGACGATGGACAAAGCCATCCGCCGCCTCAAAAAGAAACTCGAGCGCGAGAGCATCATCAAAGATGTCCGCGCCAAACGTTACTTTGAAAAACCCACCGAGGTGCGCCGCCGCAAAAAGAAAGCGCAGGCGTTCACCAACATGCTCCGCCAGCGTTACGAGAACATGTAAGCGGCACCCTTTGTGTTCGTGTCCGTGTTGTTGTTGGAGCGCGGCACCATCTCCGCTACGGCGGGTGGTGCCGCGCTTTTTGCGCACACAGCCTTTGCCATCGTAACTTTTGCCATCGCCGCTTTTGGGTTCGCCCCGACGCCGCCCGACACGTTTCCTGCCGCCCGCAATGACTGATTGGAAAACAGCCCGCGAAGACTTCCGCGACATCCTCTATGTGAAATCTGGCGGCATCGCCAAAATCGCCATCAACCGCCCGCACCGGCGCAACGCCTTCACGCCGGAAACCGTGGACGAGCTAATCGCCGCCTTCCGCGACGCATGGGCCGACACCACAATCGGCGTCGTCCTCCTCACCGGTGCCAACCCGCAGACCGACGGCAAATACGCCTTCTGCTCCGGCGGCGACCAGAGTGTGCGCGGCGACAAACAGGGCGGCTACGTCGGCGGCGACGGCGTCCCGCGCCTCAACGTCCTCGAGCTTCAACGCATCATCCGCACGATGCCCAAGGTCGTCATCGCGCTTGTGGCGGGCTACGCAATCGGCGGCGGACACGTCTTGCACCTCGTTTGCGACCTCACCATCGCGGCGGAGAATGCCGTGTTTGGGCAGACCGGCCCCAAGGTCGGCAGCTTCGACGGCGGCTTCGGCGCAAGCTACATGGCGCGGATAGTTGGCCAAAAAAAGGCGCGGGAGATTTGGTATCTATGCCGCCAATACGACGCGCAGCAGGCGCTCGAAATGGGCCTCGTCAACGCCGTCGTGCCGCTGGATGCGCTGGAGGCGGAAGGCGTCAAATGGGCAGGCGAGATTTTGGAAAAAAGCCCGCTTGCCATTCGTTGCCTCAAATCTGCTTTCAACGCCGATGTTGACGGGCAGGCCGGCCTCCAAGAACTGGCGGGCAACGCCACCCTGCTCTACTACCTCACCGACGAAGGCAACGAGGGCAAAAACGCTTGGCTCGCCCGCCGCAAACCCGACTTCGGCGGCAAATGGCTACCGTGAACCACCCGCCGCAAAACTCCGCCACCTGAGTAGCCCCCTCGCCACCAACCGCCCACAGACTCGCAGGTAGAACATATAGGACTTATAGGTCCTATACGACCTATAGGTCCTATAAGACCTATACGACCTATGCCCGCCCCGGCCCGCCCGCCCCCCCCCCCCCGCGCGCCCCCCCCCCCAACCCCACGCCCCCCAAAAAAAAATGTCCCCCCGACACGCTGCCGCC
>JAITPT010000212.1 GCA_031289285.1 Puniceicoccales bacterium | reverse complement strand
CTGGCGACGCGGGCAGCTGTGGCACGAGCGCTGGCGGTGTTACCGCTGGCGCGAGCGGCGGTGCCGCTGGCGGTGGCGCTGGCTGCGGCGGTGAAAGATGAACTGTTTTTGGTTTTAGTAGCCATGACGCAGGAGGGAATGGCGAAAGACGAAATAGGCGTCAAACGATATGTCTCTTTTTTGCCGTTTTGTGAACATATCGCCTCGGATATGTTCACAGCGTGAACATATCAAAACGCCCAAACGATATGTCTCTTTTTTGACGTTTTGTGAACATATCGGCTCGGATATGTTCACAGCGTGAACATATCAAAACGCCCAAATGACATGTCTCTTTTTTGCCGTTTTGTGAACATATCGGCTCGGACATGTTCACAGCGTGAACATATCAAAATGCCCAAACGATATGTCTCTTTTTTGCCGTTTCGTGAACATATCGGCTCGGACATGTTCACAGCGTGAACATATCAAAACGCCCAAACGATATGTCTCATTTTTGCCGTTTTGTGAACATGAGCGCGAGGGGTTCGTGCGCCGCAGAGCTATCACTTCGCCTTCATTTCGGCAGTGAACCGCTGTGGCCACGCCCCGCCCGCCACGATAGCTCTTTCGCATGTGACTGCGCTTGCTGCGGGCAGTAGCCTGCCTTTCCCCCGTGACGCTTCAACTCGCGCCCTATCGTGCTCACAGAACGCCGCAAGATACCAGCAATCTGGCGATTGCTCTTTCCCGCCTGCATCCATTCAAAAATGAGTATTCGTTCTTCCGTTGTTATGCGTTGGTATTTTGCCATGACTTTTTAGGTGTTCGGAACCTACCCGAAACTCTAACCCACAACGCACGATCCTGTCATGTGCGTTTTATTTTGTGTGTTTTTCTTTTTCTTCGCGGGTTCCGTTTTCTGCGCGGCGGGTGGGGAGGTCGCTCCACCAGCGCCAGAGAAATATGCCGGCGATGGCGAGGATGGCACAGGCAAAGGCGGCACCGACAAGGCCCCAAAACCAGCCCGTGCCCAGAAGCTCCTCACGGGCACGGCGGGCTTCTTCTTCGGTTTTGGCGGTGTCTTCGAGAGCGGCAATGCCTGTGAGCATCTCGCTGACGAGGCGGTTGTCACGCACTCGCTCCGGGTTTTTGGAAAATTGCAAACCGAGGATTTCTGCGAAACGGGCAGTGTCGCCGTTGCCCGCAGCGGCGAGCAATTCACAGAGGTTCGCGAAGTCGGGCGCGGTGTCGGAGGCAATCCAGCCGCCCGCGCCAAAGACGAGGACAGGCTTCGTTTTTTGCTCCGGCGTGAGCGGGAACCAGCGGCAAAGCCCGCGCAAGATCGCCTCGCCCGCTGTGTCGCGAGAATAAAAAACGATGCGCGCTCCGGGCACGATTTCGCGCACTCCCTCCACGGCACTTTCGAGCGCGAGGCGGACTTCGCGCTTGGGGGCGTTGAGAAAAATCGCGAGCGCGGCAGGCGCGGCGGTGTCGGGGAGGCGCGGCGCAAATTTCTCGAGAATGGGCGGGACGCTTTTGCCCGAAGCGCGGGCGGCAGCGACGCTCTGCGTGACACGGGCGGTGAAGAGCGCGGCGTTCTCAGGGGGACACTCGGCGAGGAGCGGGGCGGGGTCGCCGAGGAGGCCGTGTTGCAAAAGCGTGTGGAGCGCGAGACGGCGCAGGTTGACGTCGGGGTCGCTCTGCGCCATGCGGCGGAGCAGGGCGGCGTTTTGTTCGCTGAGGGCGACATCGGGGAGCGCGGGTGCCCATTGGCCAAAGACGGCACCGCCGCCGATGTCGCACTCGCGGCGGAAGCCAGTCCGGCAAAATGCGAGTGGGAGGACGGCGCGGACGGCGGGGTCGGGGTCGGCGGCGGTTGCGGCGGCGGCACTGGCTGCGAAAACTTCCGGCGAGAGCCTTGCGAGGGCAAATGCGGCGGCGCGGCGGATGCGGGCGTCGGGGTCGTGCCAAGGCGGAGGTGCGCCCGGGTGTTTGGGGGCGAGGGCGAGGCGGCTGTCGGGCGGCGTCCCGTGGGCGGAGAGGAAGATGAAACCGAGGGCTTGTTTGAGCGGGTCGGACGTGGCGACGAGGCGTCGCCCGGCGGCGGAGAAGAGGCGCGAGCGCGGCCCTTCGTCGTGCGCGAGGAAGGGCGGCAGGCGGGCGAAGAGGACGTCGGCGGGCGGGGTGTTTTTTTGTGCGGCGTTGAGGAGGACGATTTCGAGGAAGCGCGGTTCGCCGAGGTAGCGGGCGGCGATTTGCCACGCGATAAATTGCCCAGCGGCGTTGTCGTTGGCGAGGAGGTGGTGGAGGATGTCGCCCATCTGGGGCAGGGCGCTTTCGAGGAGCAGGACGCTGTAGGCTTTGTTGCGAAGCTCGGCGGGGAGGTCGCCGCGGGCGGTGATTTTGTCGAGTGCGCCGAGGAGGCCGAGGATGCTTCCGATGTCGGGCCACTGGGAGAGCGGGATGTGTGCGCCGGTGCCGCGGCGCGAGTGGCGGAAGTCGTCGGAGAGGTCGCCGATGATGGAGACGGAGGCGGCGGTGCCGCTGAAGCGGTCGTTGGAGGAGGTGGCGGCACCGCCGGAGCGTCCGCCGCCGGAGATGCGGGCAAACTCGGAGTCGGTGGAAAAGTTGTCGAGGACGGCGATGGCGGCGGGGGTGTTTGGCGCGGCGAGGATTTTTGCGAGGCAGTCGAGGGTGGCGTTGGTTTTGACGCTGCGGCGCGAGGCGAGGAGTGCGGCGGCGGTGGTGGCGGCGCGGGGTTTTTCGCCGAGGGCGGCGCGGCGCGGGAAGTCGTTGTCGAGTTTGGCGGGAAATGCGGCGTAGGTGGCGAGGGTGGCGGCGAGTAGTTCGTCGGGGAGGGTGAGAAACTTTTCGGCGAGCGCGGGCGGGATGTCGTTTCCGGTGCGCAGGAGGCCGGCGGCGATGGCGGGCGCGAGGGCGGTGTCGGCTGCAAAAAGTTTTTCTGCTGTTTTTTCGAGGCCGCCTTCGGTGGCGTCGGTGCTGGTGCCGCGTGCGGCGAGGGCGAGCAGGGCAGCGGCGGCGGCGGTGCGTGGCGCGGGCGCGGTGGCGGTGTTTTGGGCGAGGGCGAGGAGGGCGTCGGCGACGTCGGCACCGGCGTCGCAGCGGGCGGCGGCGCGAGCGGCGGCGGCGCAGACGGCGGGTGGGGCGTCGGCGAGGGCTTTGCGGAGGCAGGCGGCGATGTCGCGGCGCGAGGCAGGCAGGGCTGGGAGGGCGTCGAGGGCGCGGACGGCGGTGTCGGGGTCGTTGCCAGCGCAGAGGGCGAAGAGGGCGGGGGCGTCTTCGTCGGTGAGGTTCGCAGAGTCGGCGAGGGCGGCGAGGGCGGCGCGGCGGAGGGCGGGGTCGGCGGAGGCGTTGGCGAGTGTGGCGCGGGCGGCGGCGGTGCCGTTCTCGGCGGCGATGTTGTTGCGCAAGATGGCGGCGCGGAGGGCAGCGGTGGCGTCGGGCGCGGGTGTTTGCGGGAGGGCGAGGACGAAGGGCGGGCCGGTGGGCGCGTCGGGCGCGGCACGGGTTTGCGACGCGACGCAGCAGAGGGCGACGAGGGCGGCAAGGGTGACGCGGGCGACGGCGGCGAGCGGCGCGGCGATGGCGACGGTGGCGGTGGCGGCGGTGGCGCGGGTTGGGGCGTGGGCGGTCATTGCGGGGTGGCCTCTTGCGACGGCAGGTTTTGAGAGAGCACGTCGGGACTCATCTGGTATTCGCCGACACGGGTGACGGGGCCAGTCATCGTGATGGCATAGTCGGGGGCGATAGAGATTTCGATTTTTCCGCCGGGCATGTGGACGGTCAGTTCGTTGTCGGCGAGGTCGAGTTTTCTGGCGACAGCCGCCGCCGCGCTGCTGCTGCTGCCGGAGGCGTAGGTGTAGCCCGCGCCGCGTTCCCAGATTTCAATGCGGATGTTTTTGCGGTCTATGATTTCGAGGAACTGGACGTTGGTGCGGTTGGGAAAGAGCGGGTGGTTCTCGATGGCGGGGCCGTATTCGGTGGCGAGGGCAGCGGTGGCTTTGGCGACAGGGATGACGCAGTGGGGGTTGCCGACGGTGGCTGCGCAGTAGAGGAAGTCGCGCCCGTTGACGGTGATGTTTTCGCCGAGGACTTCGCGGGGAACACCCGCAAGGAGGACGGGGATTTTGGCACTGTCAAAACTCACGTGCCCCATCTCGACGCGGACGCTTTCGCCGCCGAGATAGACGGTGCTCAGGACGACGCCGCCGGGGGTGGAGATGTGGAAGGGCACAGCTGCGGCGACGAGCTTTTGGTCGTAGAGGTAGCGCGAGAAGATGCGGAGGCCGTTGCCACTTTTTTCGGCTTCGGAGCCGTCGGGGTTGAAGATGCGGAGGCCGAAGGGGGTGGGCGCGGTGGACGCGGTGGACGGTGTGGACGGAGTGGACGAGGTGGACGGAGTGGCGGTGGACGCGGTGGTGGCAGTGGAGAAGGGACCCCAGAGGATGCCGTCGGAAGCGAGGCCGTAGTGGCGGTGACAGATTTTGCGGATCTGCTCCGGCGTGGGGGCAACAGCAGGCGACCAGTCTTTGGGGTCGAGGACTAAGTAGTCGTTGCCAAGCGCATGGTATTTGTGGAAGCGGGTTGTGGGCGCGGGCGCGGGCGTAGTTGCGGGCGCGGGCGCGGGTGCGGTTGTGGGTGCGGTTGTGTCGGTTGCGGTTTTGTCGGTTGTGTTGACCATAATGTAGCTGCGGGAGGAAAGCGGGAATAGCGGCGGCGAGAAGGAGAAAAATGCGGTAGGCAGGCAGCGGGGCAGAGGACTCGCGCTTCGGCGATAGGTCTTACAAGACCGATGGGACCTGTAAGACCGATAGGACCTATATGTCTTATAGGTCCTATTCAGGCGGCGTGGTGGCGGGCAGGCGCACACTCGCGCTTAGGAGCGGGGCACTCGCGGTTTTTTTGCAGCGGTGGGCGCGGCGTCTTTTTTCGCGGCAGGTTGTTTGCTGGCGGGTGCAGCGGGCGTGGGCGCAACGGCGGGTGCTGGTGTTGGCGCAGCGGCGGGCGCGGGTGTTTCCGTAGCGGGTGTTTCTTCTGCGGCGGCTTGGGCGGCTTGGCGTTCGCGGAGTTGTTCGATGGTCTCGCGGTTGATGCGCTGGATTTCGAGGATTTGCTCGTCGGTGATAACACGGGGGAGACGAGGGCGTCCGCGCGCACCAGTTCTGATGGGCTTGGGAGCGAGGGCAGCGAAGGTTGCTGCGAGTTTTGTTTCGCGCTCACGGATGGCTTTTGCCTCCGGCGAATTGAGCCAGCGTTGAAATGCTTCGTTCGTTTTTTCCACCATAGCGGCGCGGTCCTTTTTGACGCTCTTTACGAAGAGCACGACACCGATTTCTCTCGCAAATACTTTTACGAGGTGCCTGCGCGGGCAACGTCCGAAACGGCGGAAAAACCACGCTTGCGCTTGGTCTACCGACCAGATGGCGGGGTCGCGTTTTTCTTGGGCAGGGTCGGGATTTTTTGGGCGGTGGCCGCCGTGTTGCTTGGGCACAGGGCCACGTAACGCGGCAGCGAAGACCTCTCTTTCCTGCTCGGAAAAGGGGACTCTGGCAGGGTTTGAACCCTCGAGTTCTGGATGCTCGATGAGAAGCCAGTCGGCACTCGCCATTTGCCTTTTCAGGATGTCAACAAGCTGGCGTGCGACGCCGACTTCTTTGGCGAGGCGCATGGCATCGCCGTATTGAAAGCCGCCGTTGTCGAGGATTTCGCGGATACGCACTCTGAGGATGGCCGAGGCGTTGGCGTTGGCGTCAGCGTTAGCGTTGGCGGAAGCTGAAGCGTTGGTGTCAGTGTTGGTGTTTGTGTTGGAAGGCGCGGAGGAGTCTGCTGGCATGGAGCGGAATTAACCGCGCAAAGACGGTTTTGCGCAAGCCTGTTTTCGGCGTTGGGTCGTGGCGGTGCTTGGTCGTGGTGGCGTCAGGCTTCCCAACGTCCCCAGAGTGAGAGCGGCAGGAGACGTCCGCCCGCTTCGTCGCGGTGCGTCAGCTCGCCGGAGGTGATTTTGCCGCCGAGGCCGTGCGTCATTTGCGCGAGGAGGTTGCGGCAAAGGATGGAGGAGGCATCTATCGTATAGACGGTCAACAAGACGAGGCTTGCGCGTTCGGAGAGGATGGCGCGGCAGTCGTCGAGGAGGGGCGGGAGGTCGCGCTCGATTTTCCAGAGTTCGCCGTCGGGGCCGCGACCGAAGGCAGGCGGGTCGAGGAGCACGACGTCGTAGCGGCTGCCACGTTTGACCTCGCGACGGACAAACTTCACGGCGTCTTCGACAAACCAACGCACGGGCGCGTCAGCCAAGCCCGAAAGTTCTTGGTTTGCGCGCGCCCATGTCACGGCGGGTTTCGAGGCGTCAACATGGGTGACGCGACAGCCAGCAGCAGCGCACACGAGGGTCGCCGCACCCGTGTATCCGAAGAGGTTGAGGACGCGCAGGGGGGGGGCGGGGGCGGTGGGGGATTCAGGGGCGCTGGGGGCGGAGGGGATTTGGGGGGCGTTGGAGCGCAGGGCGGCGAGGTGGCGCCAGTGCGGGGATTGTTCGGGGAAAACGCCGATTTGTTTGGAGCTGTCGGTGAAGCGTAGTTGGAGGCGTAGGCGGTGCCCAGCGGCGTCGAAGGGCAGTTCCCACTGGCGGGGCGCGTTGGCGGTGAAACGCCAGCGTCCTTCGCGGGCGTCGTCTTCGTGGACGGCTACGGCCTTGTCCCATTCGGCGACGGGGAGGGCCGGACGCCACCACGCTTTGGGTTCGCTACGGATGAGACGGACAGTGCCGAATTGCTCGAGTTTGCGGCGGTTGCCGGAGTCGAGGAGGCGGTAGGAGTCCCAATGTGTTTCGAGGATTTCGATGGAAGGGGCGACGGTGGTGGCAGCAGGGGCGGTGGCGAGGGGGGTGGAGGAGGTAGTGGGGATGAGGGACGTGGTGGACGCAGGCGAGGGGGAGGTGGCGGTGATGGTGGCGGTGATGGACATGTTGGAAGGTTTGGCGGCGACGGTGGTGGTGGCTGCGGCGGTGTCGGCAGTGGTGGCGGTGGCGGCAGTGGCGGTGTCGGAAGAGGTGTCGGTGGTTTGCATGGTCTGGGAAGAAAGGCGTGGAAAGGAAGTTTCGAGCGGTGTTTTGGGTGTTTTGGACGGAAAGTGTGGTCTTTTCTCCTCT
>JAITPT010000252.1 GCA_031289285.1 Puniceicoccales bacterium | reverse complement strand
TTCATTGCGTGTCTCGAACGGTCAATGGAGAGATTTTCCTCTCCGACGCCGAGAAAGACACCATGCAAAAACAACTCCACCAAGTCGCAGACTTCTGCGGTGTCCAAGTCGTGACATACGCTCTCATGGGAAACCATTTCCATGTGCTCGTCAGAGTCCAGCAGCAGGGCGAGGTCGCCGACGCAGAGCTGCTGCGACGTTACTCCGTGCTCTATCCCAAGCCTACCAAATACGCGCCTGCCAATGCCAAGGCACTCGCCGAGATGCTCAAGAAGGACGACGAAGACGCCGAGGCGTGGCGCAAGCAAATGCTGCGCCGCATGGGCGATGTCTCCGAGTTCATGAAGACCTTCAAGCAGCGGTTCTCCATCTGGTATAACCGCACACACGAACGTTTTGGAACGCTCTGGTCTGAGCGGTTTTCGAGCACCCTTGTGCAGGCCGACAAGTTTTTCGCGATGGAAAGTGCCGCCGCCTACATTGACCTGAACCCTGTCCGTGCGCGTCTCGTCGCAGACCCGAAAGACTACCGCTGGTGCGGCTACGCGGAGGCGGTGGCGACAGGTGCCAAGGGCACGATGCGCCGCAATTTGCGCTACGCGGTTTCCTCGGACAACCTCAGCGACGAGGAGATGCTGGATACCTATCGCGTCGTGTTGTTTGGCAAAGGCGCAACCGCAAAACGCGGCGACTCCTCCGCTGCCCGCATCGCCCCCGAGGCTGCGCAAGCGGTTGCTGCTTCCGGCGGGAAACTTTCCCACTCAGAGCGTCTGCTCACGAAGGCTACGCAGTTCACACGTGGCGGTGCCATCGGTGACGCGAAGTTTGTCGGAGCAATCTTATCGCAATACACCCGCGAGACCAACCGCCGCTCGGGTTGCAAACCCATCCCGTTTGCCGACGCAGACGCGGAGATTTCCGCCGATTGGCCGAAAGGTCTCTGTGTCCTGCGCCGCCGCAAACACTGAGTTTGGAGCCAGCCGCCCGAACAAACCTACCTATCCGCCCACAAGTCCTCAACGCTCACTCTGCCTCCGCCTTTTCCCGCCTCTTTCACCTAATCGTTCCCTGCGAAATCCATGACGATAGCGGTGTCTGCCGGAAGGCTGCGGGCATAGCGCAGCCCGCTGTCGTCCCTCCATGACTCTTACAAGGAACAGATTGTTAATATGCTGTTTTTCAACTAATTACAAAACCGAAATTTTGGGCATTTTTAGGGACTAACACGAACGTCTGAACCCCCAAGTTCCTTCCCCTATTTGTCCGCGCCCTCGCGGGGCTGGAACTGAATAGTAGCAATTGATGCCGTGGGTTCCCTCGGGCGGGACACCTGCATTCCCTGTGCCGCCGTCGCATCACAACCCCAGCGCAGGGGGGGGTGCCAACTGCGTTGCAAGTGCCTAATTTCCGCGATGTTGTGCAACTTCCTTGGGGTCGCCTAATAATTTACCAGGCTAAATAAGTTATTTGACATGACAGGGCGTCACTGGGCACGGAACGAATGTGCGGAGTGCGGAGTGCGGACACCATCTGAATAGGAGGGCAGGGAAAAGCCACGCCCCCCCCCAGTATCGTCCGTCACCCTGAACGCTATCCGAATAATTTACCAGGCTAAATAAATCATTTGACATGACAGGGCGTCACTGGGCATGAGAAGTCCCAACGCGCATCTGCTCCAAAATCTTGCGCAATTCGCGCCGCCCAAAAGCGGAATCCGAGTAAAGACCTATAGGTCGTATAAGACCTATAAGTCGTATAGGTCCTATATCGGGGCCTCCCCACCTCGTCCCCTCGCTCCTCGCTCCCCCCCCTGCCCTGCGCTCACTCTGCGGAGGGGAAAACCTCGGGGGTGTCTTTTTCGGGGTTGAGCGGGTAGAGGTAACGTTTGTCCACGGCTTGCGCAGCGACAAACACCGACGTGCCAAAAATGTCGTGGGCACTCGCGCCGCGCGAAATCTCGGCGGCAGGGCGAGCAAGACCCGTGAGGATTTGCCCGTAAGCAGGGACACCCGCGAGGACCTGCACCATCTTCGAGGAAATGTTCGCAGCGTTGAGGTCAGGGAAAACAAGCACGTTCGCCTGCCCCGCAACCGAACCCTCAAGGTCTTTGACCGCCGCCGTGAACGGGTCGAGCGCAGCATCAATCTGCAACTCGCCGTCAATCTCGACGGGCATGTCAAACTCGGCGGCGCGGGCTTTTGCGGCAGCAGTGGCGGCCTTGACGCGGGCAACGGAGGCACTGGAGTTGCCCGTGCTCTTGGTCGTGTAGGCGAGCATGGCGACACGCGGCGTCTGGTTGGTGAGGTGGTGGGCGAGCATGGCAGTCGTGCAAGCGATGTCGGCAAGCTGCTCGGTAGTCGGTTCGGGGAGCACGGCGCAATCCGTCAGAAACAACGCTCCGTCTATGCCGATTTTCGGATTCTCCATTTCGAGAATGAGCATCGAGGAGACGGTCTTGACGCAGCTTTGCCTCGGCACGATTTGGAGAATGGGACGCAGGCCGCTGGCAGGGCCGACCGTCGCGCCAGACACGATGGCGTCCGCCGCGCCAGTGACGAGCATCATGGCTGCGAAATAATTCGGGTTGCCGAGATACTCGGCGGCCTCGTGCTCGTTGAGTCCGGAGAACCGCTGGTAGCCGCGAAACTTCTCCGCGTACACCGCCCGTTCTTCACTACGTTCAGGCTCGATGATGCGGATGCCGTCGAGCTTGATGTTCAAGCGGGCAGCGTTGATTTTGATGCGCGTGCGGTCGCCGACGAGGATGGGCACACCGAGGCGGCGCGTGGCGAAAAGACGCGCGGCTTGGATGATGCGCGGGTCGGAACCTTCGGGATAGACGACGCGCTTGGGGTGGTTTTGGAGACGCACAGAGAGGCGGTTGACAAGGGACATGGCGGGTGTTCGTTAAAGTGGTTGAGGGCGGTTCGCCCGCCAGAGGGCAACCTCCACAAAGAGGTCGTTTCCCGTGGCGGGGAATGGCGGTTCAGCTGAGTCAGGCAAACACTGCCTTTGTTCCTTCCGCAAGATTTTTCGCAAACATGGCGAACGCGCCGGGCACCGTAGCGGGCGGCGCGACGCGCTGGGCGACGGCGGCGGCGCGTTGACAAGGGCGGCGGCACGGCGCACTTTCCCGCGCCATGCCAGACGACGCTTTTCCCAAATCGCCCGAAAAACCGCCCGCAGAGCCGCCCGTAGCGCCTTCGCCCGCAAACGCAAAAATCATCGAATCGGGCAGGCGTGTGCTCTTGTCCGAGACGGCGGCACTCGCCGAATTGGCGGAAAAACTCAGCGGCGATTTTGCCGCTGCCACGCGCCTCCTCCTCGACAACAAGGGCAAGGTCGTCCTCTCCGGCGTCGGCAAATCCGGCCTCGTCGCCCAAAAAATTGCGGCGACTTTTTGCAGCACGGGCACGCCCGCCATCTTTCTGCACAGCGCGGATGCCGTCCACGGCGACCTCGGCGTCTTCCATCCGGGCGACCCCGCCATCCTCGTCTCCAAGAGCGGCGCGACCGCCGAGGTGCTGCGCCTCGTGCCCACCATCAAACATTTTGGCTCGCCGATTATCGCCATCACCTGCAACGCCAAATCGCCCCTCGGGCGGCAGGCCGATGCGGTCATCGAAATCCCCGTCCGCGCCGAAGCCGACCCGCTCGGCCTCGTGCCCACCACCAGTGCCCTGCTCACGCTCGCGGTCGGCGACGCGCTGGCGGCGGCGCTCATGGTCGAGCGCGGTTTCCAAGCCGCCGACTTCGCCCGCTTCCACCCCGCTGGCCAACTCGGGCGCAACCTCCTGCTAACTGTCGGCGAGGTCATGCACCCGATTGGCCGTATCGCCGCAGTCGGCCCCGACGCACCGCTACGCGAACTCGTTATCGCCATGACGGAGTTTCCCCTCGGCGCGGCCTGCGTGCTCGACCCGCAAGGGCTGCTTGCGGGGCTTGTCACCGATGGCGATTTGCGCCGCGCCCTGCGCCAGACCGCCGACCTTTCGGCAAAAACCGCTGGCGACGTGATGACGCGCAACCCCGTCCGCGCCGCGCCCGGCATGAGCCTCGGCAACGCCGCGCAACTCATGGAGGCGCGTGCCTCGCAGCTTTCCGTCTTGCCCGTCACCGACCCCGACGGCCTGCGCTGCGTCGGCCTCATCCGCATCCACGACATCTACCAGAGCACCCTGCCGTAGGCGGCGGCGGCGACGACGGCGGCGACGCAGCCCAAGACGTTTCCTGTTTCCCGCCCTGTTTTCCGAAATCCCCGCTTGCCTGCCGAGTGTGCCGCCGCGAGACTCCGCGCCCGTATGGCAATCTCCGCTCCTCCCCGCGATGTGCTCCTTTACGCCGCGCCGAACACCAACGCCGACATGCTCTGGTTTAGCCGTTTCCAAGCTGGCGACCCGCTCCTCGCCTTCACTGCGAAAGGAAAAAAAATCGGTGCCGTCTCCCTCCTCGAGGTCACACGCGCCCAGAAAGAATCGTCGCTCGACGTCGTGCTCGACATCCACGCGCTTCTCGCCGAGGTGCGCAAAGGCAACCCCAAAGCGGGCATCTCGGATGTCGTCGCCAAGCTCGCCGCACAATACGGCGTCAAGGCTTTTTCTGTGCCGCCGGACTTCCCCGCGAGCCTCTACAAACGCGCCGTCGAGCAGGGCGTGCAGCTGGAAATCGTCGGCGAGGCACCGTTTTTTCCGAAGCGTGTTGTCAAGACGCCCGACGAGCTGGAGGGCATCCGCGGCGGCAATCGCGCCTCGTCGGCAGGTTTTTCGGCAGTGGAAAAAATCCTCGCCGCTTCTGAAATTCGCGGCGGTTGGCTGTGGTTTGAAAAAAAGAAACTCACCTCCGAGCGCCTCCACGCCGCCATCAACCAAGCCTGCCTCGCGGCGGGCGCGCTCAACGTCACCGGCCTCATCGCGGCGGCGGGCGACCAAGCGGTGGACTGCCACGCCAGCGGCTACGGCCCCATCCCCGCTAATCAATTAATCGTGGTGGACATTTTTCCGCGTGTGAGTGCCACGGGCTACTTCGGCGACATGACGCGCACCTACCTCAAAGGCAAAGCGTCGCCCGAGCAAAAGCGGCTTGTGAAGACGGTGCGCGAGGCGCAGCAGCTTGCGTTCACGCACATCAAACCGGGCGTCCCGGGCATCAACGTTTATCGCGACGTGGTGGCGTTTTTTGAGGCGCAGGGCTACAAGACCGGCTTCAACGAAAAGACAGGTTACCAAGAGGGCTTTTTCCACGGTCTTGGGCACGGCCTCGGGCTGGATGTCCACGAGGAACCGGGCTTGAACAGGTTTGGCAAAAAACCCTTGGTGGCGGGCAACGTCGTGACGGTCGAGCCCGGGCTTTACTACATCGGCGTCGGCGGTTGCCGCATCGAGGATGTCGTCGTCGTGACGGCAGACGGCTGCGAGCTTCTCTCGAAACACCCCTACCGCTGGGAAATCGCGTAAGCCTAAGAACGGCGGTTCAGCGGGAAGGGTTTGCGCAAGATTTTGAGGCGGATGTGGGTTGCGCTTTCCCGACGCGCACCTTGCGGTGCGTGGAGCGGAAAGCGCAAGCCGCAGACGGCCAAAAAATTGCGTAAAACCGCCCGCATTAACTGCCGTTTTTAGGATAAGCCGCGTTGCGGCCTGTCCGGTTCAGGGCACCGTTCGCGGTGCCGCCGTTGCGGCGTGGGTGCGCTGGCACTGCGCACGGAACATTTGCCCCCGCCCGTCCGTCTCCTGTCTCCGCCTATGAAACAACGCACACTCCCTCTCTCCGCCTCCCTCGCCGCCGCCGCGCTTGCTACCGCGCTCGCACTCGCCCCGCTCAACGCCGCGCCGCCGCCGCCGGTTCCGTTCGCGCCGTCTGTCGCCGCGCTCTCGCAGCCATTCAACGCCAGTGCCGACGCCGCCGCATTCAAAGACCCGCCTGCGGTTTTCCGCCCCGAGACGCTCCTGTTTTTCATCGGCGGCAACGTCTCTAAAACGGGCGTCACCGCCGACCTCGAAGCCATC
Organism: Puniceicoccales bacterium; assembly: GCA_031289285.1. Lineage (GTDB taxonomy): Bacteria > Verrucomicrobiota > Verrucomicrobiia > Opitutales > UBA953 > CALNBE01. The sequence goes on along the minus strand of JAITPT010000252.1, from coordinate 5,369 downwards.
GCCGCTGCGGGCATTTCCGGCATCCAGCTTTTCCACGGACAGATGGGCGGCGCGTGGCCGGGCGTCGCAAAACAAATCCCCTGCCTCAGCGCAGAATGGGACGACATCGTCCGCCACACCGCCACCGAATGCCGCCGCCTCGGCATCAAGTTTGCCATGCACAACTCGCCCGGTTGGGCGATGTCCGGCGGGCCTTGGATAAAAGCCGAAAACGCCATGCGCCACCTCGCGTGGTCGCGCACCGACATCACCGCCGCCGCGCCCGTCGCGAAACTCCCGACGCCCGCGGGTGCCGATTACCGCGACATCGCTGTCCTCGCGTTCCCCACGCCCGAGGGCGACTCCGGCACTTGGCTCCAGCCCGCCGCCGTCAGCTCCACGCTCAGTTTCGACTGGAAAAGTTTCATCTCCGGCAAACGTCCCGCCAAGAGTCGCTCCGCATCTCCCTCGCTCCCGCCCGCGCCCGACTCCCGCCCGCACCGCATCGAAATCACCTTCGCCGCCCCGACCGTAGTCCGCACCGTCGAGTTTCCCAGCATCAACGGCATTGACCACGGCTGGTGCTACGAACCAGCCATCAACGTCTCCCTCGCCGCAGTCCTCCCCGACGGCAAAACGCGCATCCTCATGCAGACGCCGCTTCCGCAAGCGAGCTGGCAAGACGACCGCCCCGTTTCCCTCGCTTGCGACGAAGCCGCCGTCAACGCCGTCGCCGCCGCCGCCGCTCCCGTCAAATACATCCTCACCATCGCCAACAAACGCCCCATCCGCCTGCACTCGCTCCGGCTCTATTCCGCCGCACGTAAAAACAACTGGGAATCCGAAGCAGGCTGGACACTCCGCAGCATCGTCCGCAACGGCGAAAACCCGCGCCAATCCGCCGCCGCATTTCTCCGCCCCGACGACATCCTCGACATCACCGAGCACTACGACCGCACCAGCGGCAAACTCGCATGGACACCGCCCGCCGCGCCCGCTCGCAAGTGGACGGTTCTGCGCGTCGGCCACGTCAACACCGGTATGCGCAACGGCCCCGCGCCCCGCGAGGCCACCGGTTGGGAGTGCGACAAACTCTCCACCACCGGTGCCGACACACACTTCGCCGGCTACATCGGGCGGCTCACCGACGGCCCGCTCGCCGGCGGCCTCCTGCGCGGCGTCCATCTCGATTCGTGGGAGTGCAAAACGCAGACGTGGACGCCGCGCATGGAGACCGAGTTTGCCGCCCGCACCGGCTACCCGCTACGCCGCTGGCTCCCCGCCGTCTTCGGCTACGTCGTCGCCGACCCCGAGACGAGCAGCCGCTTCCTGCGCGATTGGCGCGGCGTCATCGGCGACCTTTTTGCCACACAATTTTACGGGCGCATGGCGACACTCGCCAAAGAGAAGGGACTCGGCGTCACGTTTGAAACCTCCGCCGGAGACATTTTTCCCGCCGACATCATGGAGTTTCAAAAATACGCCGACGCCCCACAGACCGAGTTTTGGCAACCGATGGACGGCGGCTACGTCGGGGACATCAACTTCAAACCCGTGAAACCCACCGCCGCCGCCGCCCGCCTCTACGGCAAACCGCGCGTCGGCGCCGAGGCGTTCACATCCTTCAAACTCACGTGGGACGAGCACCTCTCCATGCTCAAAGAGGTCGCCAACATCAACTGCGTCGAGGGCGTCACACACCTCCTCTTCCACACCTACACGCACAACCCGCGCACCGACTTGCCGCCACCGGGTAGCTCGTTCGGCCACGCCAGCATCGGCACACCCTTCCTGCGCGGGCAGACGTGGTGGCGGCACATGCGCGAGTTCACCAGCTACTTCGCCCGCTGCGGCTACCTCTTCGAGCGCGGCAAACCCGTCTCCTCAATCCTCTGGTATCTCGGCGACGAGATTAACCACAAGCCCAACCAGAACATCGCGTTTGCAGGCCACAAATACGACTACTGCAACCCCGATGTCCTCCTCAACCGGCTCGCCGTGCGCGACGGAAAAATCGTCACGCCGGAAGGTCTCGAATACCGCCTGCTGTGGCTCGCCGATAGCAAACGGATGCTCCCAGAAACACTCGAAAAAATCGCCGCGCTCGTCAGTGCCGGTGCCGTCGTAGTCGGCGACCCGCCCCTCGCCCCCGCCACACTCGCTGGCGGCGAAAACACCCGCCGCCGCTACGACGACGCCGTCAAAGCCATCTGGCACAGCGGCAACAAAAACGTCCGCGCCGGCGTCTCGCTCGAAACCGCGCTCACGCAACTCGGCGTCGCGCCCGACGTCACCGGCGGCGATGCACTCTGGCTGCACCGCAAAACCGACGGCGCAGACTGGTATTTTGTCTGCGCCCCCAAGGGCAAAAACTTCAAGGGACGTCTCTCGTTTGACAACGCGGGTGCCGTCGAAATCTGGGACCCCGTCACCGGCGAAATCGCCGCTGCCACCAACGCCCGCCGCACCGCACAAAACCGCACCGAGATTGACTTCGATTTGGCGCAGGCTGGCTCTTGCTTCGTCGTTTTTAACAAAACAAAAACGGCAGGTGTCGTTGGTCGCACCGCCGCAACAGCCGCGCCGGTTCTTTTGCCGCTCGAAACCACGTGGGAACTTGCCTTCCCGCACGACCACACGAACAACGCCGCGCTCGCCCCCGCGCTGGTTGTGAAGCTGAAAAAACTCGTCGCGTGGAAAGACATCGCAGGCCTCACGCCGGAGCAAAAAGCGTTTTCGGGAACTGCCAGATACCGTGCGGATTTCCAAATCCCCGCCGCCGCCAAAGGTCGCCGACTCGTTCTCGATTTAGGGCAGGTCGAGATGATTGCCAAGGTGACAGTCAACGGCAAAACCCGCCGCACACTCTGGGCACCGCCCTACTCGCTCGACATCACCGACGCGCTCCGTCTGGGCGAGAACTCGTTGGAAATAGAAGTCACCAGCACGTGGTTTAACCGCCTCGTCTATGACGCCGGTCAACCCGCCGCAAAGCGCAAGACATGGCTCTTAACCGGCCCTCGCCAAGGTCAACCCCTCCGGCCCTCTGGCCTCCTCGGCCCCGTCGTTTTGCGAGCGGAGTAGCCGACATGCGGCTTGCCACGGGCGGCGAAATCTCTTCCCCTGCTGCGCATGACAACCGTTTTCTCCGTGGCGAACCAAAAAGGCGGCGTTGGCAAAACCACGACCGCCGTGAACCTCTCTGCCGGACTCGCCCTCCAAGGGATTTCCACGCTCCTCATAGACCTCGATTCGCAGGCCAACGCCACCAGTGCGCTCGGTCTGCCCAAAGAAGAGGGCAAGAGCCTCTATCCGGTTTTTCACGGCGAGGGCACTGCTTCCGAAAAAATCCAGCCGACCACCACTCCCAACCTCAGCATCATCCCCTCCGAGGTGGACATGGCGGCCATCGAATCGGAGCTTTTGCAAAAGGAAAATTACCTCACGCAGCTTGCCAATTTGCTCGCCCCCTTGCGCGCCTCTGGGAGGCATCGCGCCATTGTTTTGGACTGCCCGCCTGCGCTCGGCATGTTATCCATGAACAGCCTCGCTGCTGCCGACCATCTTCTTATCGCGCTCCAATGTGAATATTTGGCGATGGAGGGTTTGGGGCAGATTTTGAATGTTGTGGGGCAAATCCGCGACGCTGGCATAAACCCTGCGCTCAATGTCGGTGGCATTGTGCTAACGATGTTTGACGTGCGCACCAATCTCTCTCGTCAAGTTGCGGCGGAGGTGCGCCAGTATTATCCCGAGTTAGTTTTTAGTTCGATGATTCCCCGCAGCATTCGTCTTGGCGAGGCCCCCAGTCACGGAAAATCCATTTTCGATTACGACCCCATTTCCCCCGGTGCCACTGCCTACGCCGCCCTCGCCTCCGAAATCACCAAACGCTTCTCCCTCGCCTAACGCCGTCCAAAGACGCCTTCCGCAAATACAGCAACCGTTTCTGCACAAAAAAGGGACAGACCCTTTTTTCATTTGACATCCTCCCGTATTTACGCATCGCAGCACCTGCCAGCGTGTGCTTCGCTGCATTATCTTAAGAACGGCAGTTCAGCGGGAAGGGTTTGTGCAAGATTTTGAGGCGGATGCGGTTTGCGCTTTCCCGACGCGCACCTTGCGGTGCGCGGAGCGGAAAGCGCAAGCCGCAGACGGCCAAAAGATTGTGCAAAACCACCCGCATTAACTGCCGTTTTTAGGATTATTGCCTTGTCGGCACAACAACTCCGTCGCCCTACCACTGCCTTCCGCAGATGATGGGCTACAAAAAAGGGACAGACCCTTTTTTATTTGACATCCTCCCGCATTTCCGCATCGCAGCACCTACACAGCGTGTGCTTCGCTGCATTATTTGCCTTGTCGGCACAACAACTCCGTCGTCCTTCCACTGCCTCCCGCAGATGATGGGCTACAAAAAAGGGACAGACCCTTTTTCATTTGACATCCTCCCGTATTTACGCATCACGGCACCTGCCAGCGTGTGCTTCGCCGCATTATTTGCCTTGTCGGCACAACAACTCCATCGTCCTACCACCGCCTCTCGCAGATGATGGGCAGCGGGGGGGGGGAGGTGAACTACTTTCAAAAAAGGGACAGACCCTTTTTTGTTTGACTCCTGTTATATCGCTGGAATGGGGAATGGCGAGTCTGGTGCTGGCGTCGTTGGATTGTTACTTTGTTGTGGTATCGCTCATGTCTCACTCTGTTGCTATGCCGCGCAACGAATACAAATCGCTCAGCCCTTCACTGTCTCGCACAGATGAGGGACGGATGCCACTCCGAAGACGATTGCCCGTCTTCTCGCGGTATTGTTGCAGGTGAGCTTCAACAAACTCCTTGCTCCCAATCACCGCACCCTTCGTGAGCCAGCGAAATTGTTCCCACAAACGCTCTGGTAACGGAAGCACACCGCCAGACTCCGCAACCGCTTGCGCAGTCTCCGTGGAAAGACGCGCGGCTTTGCTGTCGCCACGTTTCATCGCCGCGCCTTTGCTAAACAATGCGACGCGGTAGGCCGCCAGCATCTCCGCATCAGAGCGGTTCTCGCCGACAATGCCCAGCGCACGACGCAGCCCTTGCACAATCGCTCCGCCTGTGCTCACAGCCTCGGCGTAACCGCACCAGCGGTAGTCTTTCGGGTCTTGCGTCAGACCAGCGCGGACAGGGTTCAGGTCAATATACGAGGCAACCGCGAGCGATGCAAAATGGTGATTGCCCTCGACGATGACGCTTGTGAAACGCTCCGACCAGAGTGTCCCTTGGCGGGCATGGTTTTTGTTATACCAGATGGAGAAGCGCTGCTTGAAGAGCTTCATGAACGCCGACAAGTTGCCCATGCGGCGCAGCAACTTTTGGCGTTCCGCATCGGCGACATCGCCGCCCGCTTT
>JAITPT010000024.1 GCA_031289285.1 Puniceicoccales bacterium | reverse complement strand
CCGTAGTTTTTGAGTGGCTCGAAGATGGCGGTGTCGCCTGTGAGTGTGACCTCGGAGATGTTTGCCAAATCGCCCGCCGCCCCGATTGAAAACTTGCCCGCATTGATTTCCGCCGCGCCGAAAAGATAGACGGTGGTGCTAAGTGTGACCGTGCCTGCGCCAGTTTTCACGATGTCGCCCGCGCCCTCGATGGGCGACGCGACATTGAGTTCCCACGGCGACGCGAAGTCTAAGATGAGTTTGGCGTTGGATTGGATTTCGATGAAAGGCGGCTCAACGCCGAAAAGGAAACCGTCGGTAAATGCGAGTTCTGTGTCGGGCATGGCGACAAGTTGGGAACCCCTGATGACGCGCCCGATTGTCAATCTTCCGCCTTCAACGTATGTTGGCCCGCGATAGACCGAAGTGGTGCTGCTTCCGCCCTCGATGGTGAAGCCGTTGCCCGGCCCCAGCACAAGTTCGCCCGTGCCTGTTTTGCGGATGCCCGTCGCATAAGAGTTGGGGGTGGCATTTCCGTCGTCGCGCACGGTAGCACTGATGATGAGTTTAGCTGCTTCTTCCACTTGGAATACAAACAAGCCGTCGCCTACCGACAGCCGATAGCCCATGCGAATACCCTCTAAGCCCCCTGATACTTTTTCCGATTTGATGTAGGAGATGAGCGGGTTTTCTTTGGAGAAAGGCAGACCTGTCTGTGGGTCAATCGCTCGCAGTTTTTCTCCTGTTACGGGGTCGAGCAGCGGCAAGCCCTTGGCGGGGTCAAGCTGGTCGGCGGTGACAACTAACTTGTCGCGGATTTGCCAAGTGCCCCAATTTGTTCCCGTGTAAGTTCCTACGCCATAGAGCGTTCCGCCGTTGAGTGTGATGTCGGAGATGCGGGTGTAGGTATTTGTGCCCAATATGCCGCTGTTTTGGTTGTCGCCGACGAGCACCGCCGTGAAGGTGACAGGATGGATGTCAGCCGTATTGGAATTAAAATAGAGATTTGACCAGAGTTCGCCCTTTGGGTTGACGATGATGCGGGCATCCGTCCACCCCGCTATCGTCGTGGCGTTGGCCACATTCGTCGTGGGTCTTCCGCTGGCCTTTGAGCCATAGACGAGGATGCCCTCGTTGATGATGTAGCCGCCCCTAATCACTGGTGCCTGTGTGATGTTGACGACGCCCGGGCCTTCTTTTACGATCCAGACCGATTTGCCGTAGGAGTCGGCGTTTGCGTAGTCTGTGCTGGCGTTACCGATGACAATGTCTATCCAAAGTGGGGCATCCCTGTCGTAGTTACCGAGGATGAGGCGTCCGTCAGGTGAGGAGGAGGAGAGGCGGGCGTTAGGAACAGTGCCGTTTGGGACAGCCCCGTCCTTGGTGCCGATGGTGCTGAAAGCCGGATTATCAAGGCGGACAATGCCTTTTGCAAAAAGAGTGAAGTTATCGAAAGAGATGCAGCCGGAACCGCCCAAGTAAATTGTGTCAACGGAGGTATTCGCCTTAAGGGAGAAACGGTAGTCATTCCTGTTGGCGACGGGGAAGTTGCCGTCGAGATAAAAGTCGGTGTTACGGAAGTCGCCATCTGGAGCCTGCATGTAGAGCACCGTCCATGTGGACAGATGGATTTCTCCAGTGAAGTCGGGGCTGGAAGTATAAAACTCTATGTGCGAAGCATCGGTGGCCGAGCCGCTGCTGACGGTCGCGCCCGCCGAGAGTTTCACCACGCCGTTGCCGACAAAGAGCGTGTTCACTTCGTAGTCTTTTTTGTCCATCACGACCGTCGCTACATCGGGCGCGTTCACGATAATCGCGTTGCGGACACCGCTGGTGGTAGCGTTTGTGTCTGCTGCGGCACCGGAGAGGTCTAAGAGTGCGTTGTTGCCGAGGGTGATAGGGCCTTGTCCGAGAGCGCTGGCGTTGGTGAGGATTAGGGAGTTTGTGCTGCCGTCGGGCACGCTTCGGACGACGGTTCCTCCGGTGTAGTTGTTTGCTGCGGAGAGGGTTAGGGTTCCGGTTCCTTCTTTGATAAGTTTTGTGCCTGTGCCGGAGATTGGCGAGCCGCTGAACGTGTATGCGGTAGCGGTGGAGTTATTGACAATGACGGCAGAGGGAAAAACAGCGGCGGTGATGTTCACCGCCGCTGTGGCACTACCTTGGTCTGTGAAATATGCGGCGTCTCCTGTATAAAATCGAGTGTTATCTCCGACGTTAAGCGTTCCGCCGGAAGTCTCTACTTTCCAAGTGGCGGTTCCGCTGTTGTCCCAATTGCCGGAGTCCCAACTGAGGACGTGTGGAGTAGCGGCGAGGTCGAGTTTTATTAGGCCGTTGGTGGCGGAAAGTGTTGGTGTGGAGGTCGGGCGGTAGGTGCCGCTGTTGCTGACATCCCAATCGGTAGTGGGAAGTGCGCCGTTGAGTGTGGAGCCATAGCCGAGCAGGGCAATGTTTCGTGCGCCTGTTTCGCCGTGCTCGATGAGGCGCTCGGCGAGCGAGGTGTAGAGTGGGCCGAGGTCGAAAGTGACTTTGGCGGAACGAGTTCCGCCGGTGGCGATGGTGTATTCGCCGACTGCGGTGGTGCGCACGGTGGAGGCACCGGTGAAGTTGAGATTGCCCGTCACGATGCCAAGCCCGCTGGAAAATATCGCGCCAGCCGGGATGTTGACGGTGCCAATGATAGTGCCGCCGTCCGCCACGCCGAGAACTGCTCCGGAGCTAACGGAGGCGCTTGCGGCTTTGATGCCGCCTGTGATGAAAAGTGAACCGGCGGAGACGGTTATCGTTCCTGCGCCGAGGTCGCTTGCGACGCCAGTGAGAATTGCGGTGCCTGCGCCTTGCTTCTCGAAGTTGCCGCCGCCGGAGATGTTACCGCCAATGATTAGGTCTGCGTCTGTGGCTAATGTCATGCCATTTGCCTCTGCGCTGCGGGCGGTGTTTGCAATGAGTTTTCCGCCCGGGGTGACGATAATTGCCTTGGTGTTGGGGAGGTTGCCATTGTTACCGCCGTCGCCTATGCTGACCGACATCCCGATTTCGCCGCGAACTATCAGGGTGCCGCGCCAATCGGTATTTTTGCCCGTGAGGTAGATGAGGTGGTTCTTAGCATCGTCGTCCACAGTTGAGGTCTCTCCAAACTCGAGAGTAACATCCTCTGCGCCAATGAGGTTTCCAGAAATTCTTAACCCAGTGGTGCCGCAGGAGTTAATGCGTGAGAAATAGATATTTGCCTCTGGGTCGGCGACGACCGTGATGTTGCCAGAGATTTTGACAGTGGCAGCTTGATCCACCCGTATCGCGCCATAAGTTACACCGTTTGGTTCGGGCACACCTGGACCAGTGATAAAGATGTTGTTCGTCCAATCTGCATTGGCACGGTTAAGCCAGAGTTTTCCGCCATTTGAGACATAGACATTGCCGCCACCTAAACCAGAAGAGCTACCGAGCCGCCCGCCTTCGATATACAGCCCACCGGAGAATGTCATGTTTTTGCTAAAATTTAATGAGTTGGTTGCAGCTGTGTTTGCTACGCCGTCGGCTTTTTTGACAACCTTGCCTTGTCCGTAGATATGGTTGTCAAGATTGAGGCTGGCGCCGTTGAAGATAAGGGCGGTATCTGGGCGAATAAGGATGATGCCTCTGGTGCTCGTTCCCAGAGACACCATAGCAGTAGAGGTGAGTTCTAATTCTCCTTCGAGAATGCGCGTGTGGGCTGTGTAAGAAGGTCTCACGGTGAGGACGAGTCTTCCCTTGCCCGTTTTGTAGAGTTCGAAGCTGCCATTTAAGGTTCCGCCGTAAGTGATTGTAACAGGATCGAGTAGGTCGTTGCGTGGGTCTGCGGTGCCAACCTTTATCTGTGCGCCAGTAATGCCTAATTGAATGACAGTTCCGCTGTTGGAATTGATTACGGTTCCGTCTTCGCCGTATAGCTGAAGGGTGCTGGCCATTCCGGTCAAGTAGAAACTTTTGCCGCCCACGTTTCTCCAATCGTTGATTGCGATAGTTCCGCCGGAGTTCCAAGTGATGTCGCTGGAGGAGAGCCAGCCCGGGTCGGTGCCAGTGAGGCGGACGACGTAGCCCGGTGGGGTGAAGTTGATAGTGCCGGAGCCTTTGATTGTTTTTGCGCCGTAATCTACGTCGCCAGTGAAGGTTATTGAGCCATTGGTGTATGCGCCGGAGGTGAGTGCGACGGTTGCGCTGGAGCCGATGACAGCGCCGTGGCCAAAGGTAACACCGCGGGCACCGCCTGCGCCGTATATTGTTCCGGTGTATTCGGATAGGTCGCCCTGAATCGTGAGGCCATAGGCGGGGCTTTCCGCACTACCCGTGTGCAAGCGGGCGATGGAGCCGGAGCCTATGATTTTGCTGCGGATGAGGAGCGGGCTGGAGTTAGAGCGGACGAGGATGGCGTAGGAGGTGGCGGGGTCGGCGCCGTGGGTGCCTGTGTCAATGGTGCCGCCGAAAATCATGACAGTGCCAGTGTTGGCAGCACCTGCGCCCGCGACGTAGAGGCCAACAATTTGGTCGCCGACGGGTTCTCCGCCCGGGCTAGTCCAAGTGGACGTGCCGGTATTAGGTCCCGTGCTCCAGCCTTGGTTGAAATGGAAGTTAACTGCGACATTGCCGACGAGCCGAAGTGTGTAGTCTGGAGCGAGAAGGAGTTTGACGGGGGTGGTGTTTCTGAAGAGGAAGATGTCGCCGGTGAGTGCGGCTTTGTTGACGTAGTTGGTATCGGTAGTCCAGTGGGAGGTGTCGGTGAAGCTGCCGGTGGCGGGGTCGGTGCGGATGTAGCGGTTGTAGCCAGTGGAGTTGACGGAGAGGGTGATGTTTTCGGCGGTTTGGGCGAGTGCGACGTCTGCGCTCATGGGGAGGCTTGTGAGGCGGAAGTCTGCGCCGGTGTTGTTGGTGATGGGCGTGGTGCTTTGGAGCAGCGTGTAGGTGCCAACGGCGAGCGAGCCGTAGATTTTGCCAATGTCTATTACGACGGAAGCGCCGTTGAGTGTGAGGGAGTTAGTGGAGAGTTTGCCTGTGCCGGAGAGTTCCCAGAGGGTAGAGTCGGCGGGGTCGGTGGTGGAGTTGAGTGTGAGAGTGCCGACGGAGACGTCGGCACTTGTGCGGAGTGTGGAGTGGTTGGTAAGGAGGAGGTTAGCGGTGGTGGAGCCGGGCTCGAGGGTGACGGTGGCTGCGCCAGCGCGGATGGGGCCAGCGATGTTTGCGCCCGTGGCAATGGTGAGTGCGGCTTGCGGCAGGGGCAGGAGCGGGGTAAGTTGTTGGGATGTCGAGGGTTGCACAGGCAACCCTGTCTGTGGTGCGGATGCGGGTGCGGACGGTGCGGGTGCGGCCTGCCCCTGCCCTGCTGCTGGCAAGCCTGCGCCGCCTGCGGGTGCGGCGGCTGCGTAGCTCCCGACGTTGAATGTGATGCTGGATGCGGCTGTGCCTGAGTAGCTTAGGGAACCGGAGGCGACGTTGACTTTTCCGGTGCCCGTGAAGGCACGTTGGATAGCGAGTGCTGGCGAGGGTGCGCCAGAGAGCGCGGTGGGGTCGCGGGCGATTTCAAGTGTGGCGTTTGCGCCGAAGAAGTTGAGTGGAGTGGTAGCCGTCGCTGCGCCGAGAGTGGCGTCGCCCGTGACGCGCAAGGTGGCGTTGTTTGCGATGTCGAAGCCGCCAGTGTAAGTGCTTCGCGCCGAGGTGAGTGTGGTGGTGGTGCCGGAGACGACGGAGAGGTTGCCGTTGCCGGTGAGTTTTCCGATAGCGGTGTCGAATGCGACGTGGAGTGTGGCGTTTTCGGCGATTGTGAGGAGGGGCGGAGCGGTGAATGCGCCGGTGGCGGTCTGGGCGATTGTGACGGTGGTGCCAGTGCGCACGTCTATGTGTTCGACGGGGGTGGGAGCGTCGAGGGTGACGGTGTAGCCGGAGCCGGAGGAGTTGTCAAAGATGGCAGTGGAATCGGGGACGAAGGGGGCGGGCGTGGCGGGGTCTTTTGCGGTAGCCCAGTTGGCAGCCGACCATGTGTTGTTGCCTCCCTTCCAGATGTTTTCGGCAGTTTCCCAGACAAGCTGGAAGCCGACGAGGGCGATTTCGTAAGAGGCGGTGTTGACGCCTGTGCGGAAGTCGAGTTGCTCTATGTAGGTGCCAGAGAAGAGGTCGCTGTTTGCGATGAGGTCAATTTTGAGGTAGTTGCCGCCTTTGCCTTCGGTGGGGTTGGAGGTGTCGCCAAGGGAGCCAGCCATGCCGGAGAGTTGGTAGAGTGTGTTGGCATCCCAGTTGTCGGTGACGCGGCGTGTGCCCGGCGCCGTATGCCCCTCAAACCAAACGCCGTTGACGCGCTGCGGGAGGAGATACTGGAGACCGTTACCGATAGCAGCGTAGTAGATGTAGAGGTTGGCAGATTTGGCAGTAGAGAGGTCGGGGAGGAGGTCGGAGATGTTGAAGATGGTGGCTGAATGGGTGGTTTTTCCGTTGGCGGCATTAGAGAAGCCAGAGGAGAGAAGTTGTTTAGTGGCAAGGTTGTCGTTGGTGAGGGTGCGCCCGTTGGTGCCAGCGGTTTTGCCAGTCCAAGTCATGGCGACGCCCGAAGGCGCAGGTGTGAGAATGTCGCCATTCCAGACCGAAGGGGCAACGGAGGAGCGGGCGACTGCAACGAACTGGTCAGTTTGGTTCCAAGCAGCAGCAGGCACAGGCACCGCACCCGCACCGTCGAGGGTAATGTAGGTGCTGCCGAAGTTGACGTTGACGGAGTAGGTGTTGGCGGCAGCGGAGGGGGCGAGGGAGGAGAGGAGAGAGGAGTTTGGGAGGTCGGGGGCGAGGGAAGCTACGGTGGCGGCGGCAGTGAGGGAGGCAGCACAGGCGAGGAAGCGGGCGAGGGGACGGCGGGGGCGGAAGGGGACGGGCGGCGGCATTTAGTCGGTGTCCTCCCCCACCATTAGGGTTTTCGAGAGTCGGACGATTAGGATCGTGAAGACGGCTACCACGCTCCCGATGACGACAAAGGCGGCGAGGCTCCAGAGACATTGCTCTTTGAAGGTGAAGGAGTCGTTTTGGAAGATTTTGATGACGATCCACGGCAGCAGCCCGAGTACCGCGCCGAAGGTTACCACCGCCAGCACGCCTTTTATCACGGAGCGTCCGGCTTTTTGGATAAAGCCCCCGATGAACGCCACCGCGCCGTCTATGGGCGTCCGGTTCTCGATGGCGTACGAGGCGGCGTCCCTCACTTTCACGAGGATCGGCAGGGCGATTGTGCAGATAATGGTGGAGACGAGGATGCCCGCCCATAATTGGGGGAGCCACAGGACGAAAAGGGGGATAATGTTGAGGAAGACGCTGGCTAATCCCATGCTGAAAAGGTTCATGACGAATATGGTTACCT
>JAITPT010000006.1 GCA_031289285.1 Puniceicoccales bacterium | reverse complement strand
CCCGTGACGACGGTGATGCCAACGAGGTCGGCTTCGATGTCGAGTGGCACGTCGGCGATGCCCTCGTCGAGCAGCCGCACCGTGTGCGCAAAGTCTTTCGGAATGAGCGCGGCGAGCGTAGTCAGCGTGAGTGGTTGGTAGCGCAGTGACTTTTTCCAGATGCCGCCGCGATGGCGATAGAGCGGTCCTTTCGGGGAAATCAGGACGATGCGGTAAGGGCGTGTGGCGGGCGGAGCGGCAGGCGGCGTGGCGGCGGGTGGCGTGGCGGTGGGCGGGGATGGAGTGTGTGGCATACGTCCGCGAGCATGATGCTGGCGCAGGCACGGGCAACCTGTTTGTCGCAGCACATAACCCTAAAAACGGCAGTTAATGCGGGCGGTTCTCTTTTTATTCGTGCTCATTCGTGCCCATCCGTGGTTTCATCTCGTTTTTTATCCACTGTTATCTCCCCGCCGTTTTCACCCTTTCTTAAACGCATCTAATTCGATTTCAAAAAGCAAATCGTCGCGGCAAATATCGCAGTGTGCGAAAATCGCGGGCAAGAGCGGCAAGCCCAGTGCGGCGCGGCAAGCCTCGAAATGCGACATCCATGAAATGTCGGGGAAATACAAAATCGCACGCGAAACATCGCACCAAGTAAATCCGCGCGAACTCAAAATCGCCGCCACCACTTGCAACGACAACGTGATTTGCGCGTCAAGATTGTCTTTGTGCGCCGTGGCACCCTCCGGCTCGATACTCGCCGTGCCCGAAACAGACAAGTGCCGCCCGCCGTCGCCCGAAATCTCCACGGCGCGGCTAAACGCACTCCGGTAATCGTTGGCCGGACATTGCAGCGGCGACGCCACCGCCTCGACATGCACTCCGCCCGCCAGCGGCGAAACCGCCAGCGCGTCAAGCGAAAGCCCCGCGCCCGCCGCGTTAGACGCGCCGACGCCCGTGCTCGCAGGGACAAGCGTGCCAAAAATATTGTTCTCGTTGAAAAACGCCGTCCGCTCACGGTTAAAGCCGTCATACCAATCGAGAATGTGGTTGTTGAAAAACCAAGTGCGCACGACATCCGTGAGCGCAAACCCACGCGACTCAAGCAAACTTTTGAGCCGCCGCCAAAGCGCGGCAGATTGCGCATCGGGCGTCGCAGAAACATCCTCCGGCGTCAACGCGCCCAGAAGCAAGTAACGCGCCTTTTCCGTCGCCCAGACTGCGCCAAGTGCCTCGCCGTTTTCGCCGCGCAGCCGCTCAAACGCCCCCTGCGGCAAAGCGAGCACACGCCCGCCGCGCAAGTCGCCAGCGGGGGTATCGTGCCGCCCCAAAAGCGCGACGGGAAACTCCGGCGCGGGAAACGAGCCTGCCAGACGCGGGTCGCCAAACACATTGCTCTGGACGACGCCGAGGCTACGCCGCAAAGCCTCGCGGGTGAGCCGCGCCAGCAAAGCAGCAGCGGTCTCGCCGGGCAGCGCAGTAGCGGAAAACGAAACGAGACCGCCACCCAGCGGCGCGACGAATACCCCCTCGGCGGTGGTGGCAGGCGCACAAACCGCAGGCGCGGCGGACGGAACCGGCGGGTTCGGAACTGACGTGTTGTTTGGCAAGGCGGGTGTCTGCTGTTCTTGGGAAAAGTCTTCGCTCATTTGCGTTAGAGAAACAGCACGGGCGGAAAAGAGTTGCACGGGCTGCGCATTTTTTGCGCCCGCAGCGCGAGTTTTTTAACATTTTCAACTCCGGTGGAACATTCATTGTGGCGGGCTTTTTTCCACAAACGCCATGCGCCATTTTCTAAAAGAAACTGATTTCACACGGGACGAAGTCGCCGCCGTGTTTGCCGCCGCCGCCGCGCTGAAAAAGTCTCGCGGGCTACCGACCTTGCACACCCCGCTCGACGGGCAATCATGGGGCTTGCTGTTTTTCAAAAAAAGCACCCGCACCCGCGTCTCCTTCCAAGTCGGCGTCCGCGAGCTTGGCGCGTTCCCCGTGATGCTCAACGCCGAAGACCTCCAACTCTCGCGCGGCGAAACACCCGCCGACACCGCCCGCGTCCTCTCGCGCTACCTGCACGGGCTGGTCGTGCGCTGCCACGAGCACGCCCTGCTCGAAGAGTTTGCCAACGTCGGCGGCATCCCAGTCGTCAACGCCCTCAGCGATTTTTTGCACCCCTGCCAGACACTCACCGACTTTTTCACACTCGCGGAACGCTGGTCGGGCGGCAACCCCGCCGGTCTCGTCCAATCGCTCCAAGGGCGCAAAATCGCGTTCCTTGGCGACACCGCTTGCAACATGGCGAACTCGTTCATCCTCGCGGGCGCACTGCTCGGCGTCGAGATCGCCCTCGCGGGACCCGACGGCTACGCGCCCGGCAGCGAAATCAAGGCGCAACTCGAAGCAGACAAACTCGCGCCGACTTGGGCATTTACCACCAACCCGTTTGAAGCCGTTCGCGGTGCAGACGCCGTCTATACCGACGTCTGGGTGAGCATGGGTGCCGAGACGCAAAAGGAAGAACGCCTGCGCGAAATGCGCCCCTACCAAGTGACCGCCGCGCTAATGGCCGCCGCCAACCCGGGCGCGTATTTCATGCACTGCCTCCCCGCACACGCCGGCGAAGAAGTCGCCCGCGAAGTGTTAGACAGCCCCGCGAGCATCATTTTCGACCAAGCCGAAAACCGCCTCCACACGCAAAAAGCGATTTTGGCGCATCTGGCAGAAGTGAACGCTGGCGCAAAATCCTGACCCCCGCCGCCGCACCACCGCAACCACCCACACCGCAGCAACCGCCGCCCACGCCCACGCCGCGACACGCGCCGCCGCCGCCATCTCCGCGCCAAACATCCCCGCGCCAAAACATGTATCCTGCCGCGCTTGAAAACTACTGGCTCGAACGAGCGCGGCGGTTCACCGCTGCTCCCGACGACGAGACCGCGCTCGAAAAACTGCGCCCCGCCGCGCAACGCCTCAGCGACCTCTTCACCGTGAAACGCCCCGACGGGCACTTCCCCGACTACGCCGCCGACCCGCCACTGCTGCTCGCCTACGGCCTGTTCTTTTTCCCGCAAAGCTACGTCCGCGCCCGCCTCGCCTTCGACCAACCCACGCGCTTTCGCGGCTGGCGTCCGCAGACACGCGGCACCGAACCCGTGCGCCTGCTCGACCTCGGCAGCGGCGCCGGCCCCTGCGGCCTCGCGCTCGCCGACGCACTGGGCGACCTCTGCCCGCAACGCCCCGTCGCCCTCACCGCACTCGACCACTCGCCCGCCGCCCTCGCCGCGCTGCGCGAAATCGCAAACGGTTTTCCCACGCCGCGCCACGCCCCGCCGCGCCTCACCGCCGAGACCCGCGCCGCCGACCTACGCCGCGCCAGTGCCACCCTGCGCGACATCCCGCCCCAAGACCTCATCGTCGCGGGCTTCGCGGCAAACGAACTCTTCGGCGGCGACCCCGCCGCGCTGCGCGACTGGCTTGCCGCGCTCGGCGAAAAACTCGCGCCGGGCGGCCTGCTCCTCGTGCTCGAGCCGGCCTTGCGCGAAACCGCTGTCCCGCTACGCCACGCCGCCGACGCCCTCGCCGCCGCTGGCAAACTGCGCCGCTGGGCACCCGACCTCAGCGACACGCCGGAGCCGCTTTGCGAAAAACACTGGCCGCACGAAGTTCGCCGCTGGGACGCGCCTGCCTCGCTCGCGTTTCTCAACCGGCGGCTTTTCCGCGAAATCGGCGTCCTGAAGTTTTCCTACACCGCGCTGGGCAACACCCCGCCGCCGCCCTTGTCCGCCGCGCCTGCCTACCGCCTTGTCTCGCCCCTCGAAGCCCTCAACGGACGTCTCCTCTGCGCTGTCGCCGACGACACCGGCCACCGCCTATCCATCGAAGTCCCCACTCGCGGTCTTTCCAAAAGTGCCGTCAAAAAGTTTGCTGCCTCTTTGGAGCGCGGCGACATCTTCACCCTTGCCCGTCCGCCCCAAGCTCTCGGCACCCCCGGTCTCTTCCGCGCCCTCGCCCCCAGCGACCTCCTCCCCCTCTACACCGCCAAAAATGAGAACAGCCAACAAGGGAAACAGGAAGGAGACAGCGGATAAAAAAACGACGTGAAACCACGAATGAACACGAATAGGCACGAATAAAAAAATCCTTTCCTCCCCCCAAAACTCTCCTCCAAAAAACAAATTTCAAAATTTCAAATCTCAAATCTCAAATTCTATCTGCGCCATCTGCGCCATCTGCGGTTAAAAATTTCCCATCCCCGCCCCTTCCCCGTCCCCCCGACCGCCACGTTCCTAAGTCGTGTCCAGTCGTGGTCAACGGTGGTTTCACCGAGTTGCCCGATCCGCATCCGTCCCGGC
>JAITPT010000260.1 GCA_031289285.1 Puniceicoccales bacterium | reverse complement strand
TGGCCTTTGTGGTAAAAACCGTTTTGCTCCCCGTTTTTTTCCCGCCGCCCTGCCCGCCCCGCCCCGCCCCAGCCGTCCCACGACGCCGACGCCTACTTTCCGTATTTGTGGTTATTCGGGGTCATCTGGGACTTTTATCCTAAAAACTGCCGTTCTTAGGTTTAATGCTTGAAGAGGCCGTGGTGGAGGAAGTGGAGAGTTTGAGAGATGACGGTGCGGTTGCGAGACATGAAGGTGTGAGTGGCAGGGATGATACAATGGTCCTTCATGCCCTCCAAATGCGTGCTCGCAACACTGACAGTGCCGTCGTCTGGAGCAGGCAACCAAAGCGTGCTGAAAAGGAAATTACAACTGCGACTGCCCGCAATAATTCCGACCTCCCAACCCACAGGCGGCGGCCCCAGACGGTTCGGGGTGGCGTCAGGAGTAGTGCCAAGCTCCTGCCCAGCAGCACCGAAAAACTTGCGAAATAACCAGCGAGAACGCAACGCATCCGCAACCTCACTGCCGTGGTTGGGCGGAGCAAGCATGACGGCACGACCCTGCGGAAAAGGCACAGAATGCCGAGCTAAGTAACTGCGCAAAAGTATCCCGCCCATCGAATGCGTCACAAAGTGAACCGCCTTCGCACCCGCATTCTCACAATCGCGAATGGCCGCACCTATCGCCGCATCAGCAAGACGAGCAATAGGTGCCGTGCGCGAGGGATAACCCGTGTTGTGCGTCGTGTAGCCCGCCGCCGCAACCTTGGTCGCAATGTATCGCATGAAAATCGGGCGACACGCGATACCGTGTAACAAAATGACATGCTCGCCCGCATGTTCTCCAATGCCCGCGTGTTCGCCAACGCCAACAGCGACGGTGCCACCAGCAGCGTCGGTAGCAGCGGCGGTAGCGGCGTTGGCGTCCTTGGCGGCGTGGCGGGTGCTTGGGCGGGACATGGCGTCGCGATGCTTCGCGTTGCGTTGTTAACGGGCAGCGGGTTCGAGTCGGGCGGCGAAACCGCCGTTGCGGGAGAGATTGATTTCTATGGTGCCACTGCGGCTGACATGGCGCTCGCTTGCAACGTAATCGTTGGCGTCTTCGCCTGCGTTTTTGCCGTCGGAAATACTCGTTAAGAGAAAGGTTCCAGCAGGTAGGAAATCGAGTTTTAAGGAAAACGTTTTTCCCTGTTTATTGTCAGCCAGAGCGGCACCAATCCACCACTTTGCACCCTTGCGGCGAAGCACGACAAGATACTTGCCCGCTTCGGCCTCCACGACGCGGGTTTCGTCCCAAGTCACTGGAGTCGTGTAAATAAAGTTGGCGCATTTTGGGTTTTTGTCGAAGAGCAGCGGGCTGTCTGAAATCATTTGGAGACCGCTTTCAAAAAGCACGTAGTAGGCGACGTGGTGTGCGCGTGTGCCGATGGTCGGCCAGTGTCCGCCAAAGTTGCCGCGTGTTTTGTCGGGCTGGACGTTTGTCATCGCTCCGGGCGTGAAAGACATGGGGCCGCAGACATTGCGCATGAAGGGGAGCCAGAGGCTGTTTTCGGGACGGCAGCCGAGGTGGTTTTCTAAGCCTACAACGCCCTCGTAAGAGAGCACGTTGGGATACTTAAACTCCAATCCGGCAGGTTTGTAGGAGCCGTGTAATTCGATAATCATTTTATACTTTGCGGCCTCGGCGGCGGCGCGTTCGTAGAAGTTCACAATCGCTTGGTCGCTGCGGTCCATAAAGTCTATTTTGAAACCGACGACGCCCATCTTGGAGAAATACTCGAAGAGGTTGTAGCTATCGTCGTTGAAGTCGCGATGAACGCCCAGATAAGTTATCCAGAGAATGACGCCGACGCCTTTTTCTTTTCCGTAGCGGACAACTTCTGGGAGGTCGAGACCGGCCTTTGCTTTTTGTGGCAAACCTGGGTCAGCAGACCAGCCCTCGTCTATTATATAGTAGGGGATTTTATTGCGGGCGGCGTAGTCAATATAGAGTTTGCAAGTTTGGGTGTTGACGCCGCGTTTATAGGGGCCGACTTCTGGGCCAAACGGTTTGCCGCGGTTCATCCAATCCCAAGCGGCGAGACCGGGCTTTATCCATGAGGTGTCGGCGATTGCGGACGGCGGCGCGAGGCGGGCGTTCATGGTGTTTTCGGGGAGTTGGGTGTCGCGCTCTGTGATGATAAAATAACGCCACGGAAATACGCGGGGGCCTTCTGTGCGAGCGATATAGCCGGCGTCGCCGATGGCGCGGACATAACGTCCTCTGGCGGGTTCGCCGGAAGTCGGGACGGGCGGGTAAAAGGCTTGGAGCGAGTTGCCCTCGCCTTTCTTAAAAAATGTGTTTGGATAATCGAAAAGATTTGTTTCGGAGATAAAGATTTTGGGGCCTTTCCCTGTGTCGGCGAGAACGGGCATAATAATTCCCCACGCATTGAGTTTGGAGATGGGCGCGTGTGAATACCTTTCCTCGTAGCAAGAAGCAAACTTTCTTCCCGAAGCATCTTGGTAGTGCAGCTTGTAATCCTCAGGGAACTTTATATTGAAGGTTTCGCCAAGCACATCTATTTGGCGGGGGGCATTCGCGTTAGCGACAAAGCGGTAGGCTATTCCGTCATCGTATGCACGGACTTCGAGGGAAAAACCGCCTTCAAAGTTGTAGCGGGCTTGGTTGTATTTATCAACAACGGAGGAAGTTTTGAACGGAACGACAGGACGGACAAACCCGTTGTGCGAAGTCACGGTGGCGGAAATAATTTTCGAGTTTTTCCCTAATGTTTTTCCGTTAAGCAGGAGCGCGATTTCAGCGTTTTCAATGAGTGTGGTGTCTTTCCCTGTGGTTGAGTGAACGGAGAATGTCAACTTGTCGGAACTTTCGAGCGCAAAAGTTATTTTTCCGTTAGGGGAAGACACTGGTGGGCGCAGAACGTCCTTAGCGGAACCAGTTTTCTTTATTTCCTTAAATGAAAACTTCGAGACCTGTTTTCCATCTTCGCTGAGTGTTAAGAGAAAACTTTGTTTTCCGCTGGTTTCATGTCGTCCGTTCCATTCGACAGTAGTTCTTCCGAAAGAATCGAGTGGCGGGACTTTTACTGTTTCGAGAAGCTGTAATCCGCCTTCTTTCCCTTTATCTATCCAAAGTTGCAACGTCGCTTCTTTTGAAGCGACCTGCCCGAAGTTTTCAATAACAACTCTTGTTCTCTGTCCGTCTTTCACGGAAAATGCTTCTGGTGTGCGTGCCGAAAGAATTGGCTCGATGTAGGTTACGCCGGGCAGACGAGAATAGCCGAATGCGGTTTTGCCGTTTTTGAATTTTCCCAAGAGTTTTGGTGCGAACTCGGCGTCGGTAATTCCGCTTCCTGCGCCGTCAAAAACGAAGATGTGGTCTGCGCCGGATTTACCTATCCCTTTTAATTTACTACCGCGTCCGAAGTTGACTTCTGTTGATGCGCCGAAGCGCAGGGACGCTAAGTCGAGGTCGGTGCTTGGGTCGAAGCCTTCTTCGGCGGCGACTTTCACGAGTATCTTTGGTGTTTGGGCGGTGATTTTTTCGGGGTTGAGCACTTGAAGGAGCAGCCCCGGGTTGAGCGGGATGGAGATGTTTTTTGAGCTGTGATTGTCGTTTGCTTTGTCGCTGTTTTTTAGCACGTCAATCACGGCGAGGTTCATTTGGATAGCGCGGCCATGTTTGTCTTGGAGAATTTTTGCGCGTTCGTATTTGAACCATTTTTCGATGTGCCCGTTTGCGTGGCGCGACATGTTGATTGTGTAGGCTTCGCCCGGGTCAACGACCCAGTTGACGCCGTCTTTTGAGCGCAGATACCAAGCGAGGCGTCCTTTCCAATCGTTGACGATTAGGTGGTATTGCACGTTGTCGCGCCAGACGACGGGGTCTTCAAAGTTGCCGCCGATTTTGGCTGGGACTTTTGGATAAACGCTGCCGCTGGTGACTTGGTTGTAGGGCGTGAGGCCGGTCTGGCTAAACCACACGCCGCCGCCACGGCAAACCATCAAATACGAGCCGTCTTCGCGTTGCGTGAATGTCAGGTTGGAAAGCCCTTCGACGATGCGGCGGTCGCGTGTGTCGAAGGTGAACTTGCCCTGTTTCCACGGGCCTTCGAGGGCGTCGGCGGTGTAGTTTGCGCCCATGACATAGACGACGTATTCGCCAGTGCGGGCGCGGAAGGCTTCGGGGTTGTGGCCTTTGCCGAGCGTCTGGGCGACCTTGAAGGGGCCGATGGAATTATCGGAGACGGCGCGGAAGACGGTTGAGTTTGGCCACTCGTGGTGTCCGCGTCGGGAGCTTTCCGGCCAACCGCAGACGAAGAGGTGATATTTGCCGTCGGCACCGCGCAAGATGTTGCCGCCCCAGTAGGAGGTCTGGCGGTCTTCGATGCCGTTGTCCACGTAGCGCGGGACGACGCCGGGCGCGCCCCATGTGTCGGCAGAGAGTTTGCCGGCAGGCATAGGCAGGAAACGGTCAGTGAACCGTGCGCCGGACACGAGCTGCGCCCATTCGGCGGGGCGCTGGCGGTCGGTGATTTGCGCGTCGGCGGCGGTGGTCTGTGCGAGAAACGCGGCGGCGGCAAAGGTGAGGGGGAGAATGGCGGTGAGCTTGGTCATGGTCATGAGTGAGCGGTGAGCGTGAGTGCTGAGTGGGGGCGCACGGACAGGGGGAGAGGGGGAATGTTCCGTGGTTTTTTTCTCGGAGGGGGCGGGCGGGGAGCGGGGAGGGCGGGTGAGCGCGGGGCGGCGGGCGGGTGAGCACGGACACGGACACACGGACACACACGGACTGACACGGACAAACACGGACGCGGACGCGGACATGGGCGGGAGTGGGTGGCTTTTGGGCGGGTGGCTTTTTGGCGGGCACGGTTCCTGCTACTGGCGTTCACGCCGAACGGACAAACCGCACGCATTTTCAGTAAGTTTTTTAACCCGCCAACCCGCCTGTCAAACAGAGCCACCGAGGCGAACACACCT
This sequence comes from Puniceicoccales bacterium, assembly GCA_031289285.1. GTDB lineage: Bacteria > Verrucomicrobiota > Verrucomicrobiia > Opitutales > UBA953 > CALNBE01. Next base: position 8,367 of record JAITPT010000260.1, on the reverse strand, counting down.
TCAATCAACAACCGAAAAATATGCACACAACCGTTCCACAGTGCCGAGCGCGACGCTCTGCCACAAAACTCCGCCGCGCCGCCAACTCCGACACCCGCTGCGCCGCCCGCCGCGCTTTCGCCGCCAACACCGCGCCCGCCAAGCTCGGCGCATCCGCGTCTGCGCTTGCGCTGCTGCTCGCGGCGTTTGCCGCGCCCGCCGCGTTTGGCGACACCGCGGAGACCGACCCGCAAACGCGTGTCCGCGAGCTTGAGGCACGTATCGCCAAACTCGAAAAACGACAGGTGATGACCGACGCCGACGACGCGAAGGCCGCCGCCTCGACGCCCCAAGTCAGCCTTGGCACAGGTGGTCTCAACATCGCCGTGCCGGACAAAAGTTTTAACGTCAAAATCGGCGCACTTGTGCAAGCCGACGGGCGTTTCTGGCTCGATAGCCCCGCCACGTTTAACGACACGTTTATGATGCGGCGCGTCCGTCTGCCGATTGCTGGCACGTTCGGCGATTTCGTGAAGTTCAACCTCACGCCGTCTTTCGATGCCGCCGACGCCGCGCCGACCGTGAGTGTCAGCGAAGCCGCCAACGGCACACACACGGCGACGGTCAGCAACAGCAACAACACGCAGCTTTTTGAGGCGTGGATCGAGGCGCGGTTTATGAAGGAGTTTGGCCTCACCTTCGGCAAGTTTCGTTCGCCCGTCGCGCTTACGGGGCCAGACAATCGGCACTTCTCCGAGGCACCGTTCACCAATCATCTCGCGCCCAATCGCGACATCGGCGTTGACGCTTCCGGCTCGTTTTTCGGCGGAGTCCTCGGCTATCGGCTCGGCCTCTACGACGGCGCACCGAACAACACCTACAACGCGACGGTCAACGCCGACACGCATTTCAGCGGCGCGGGGCGTCTCACGCTTTCGCCGTTTATCGGCAGCGGCTACGATGCGCTTGCGGGTCTCGTCTTCAGCATCGGTGCCTCCTACGGCAGTGAGAGCGGCAACTCGGCGGCGGTCAAAAGCGTGAGCACGCAAAACATCTCCGGTGCGTTTGCCATGCGTGGCGACCACGTGCGCTTCGCCCCAGCTGTCCAGTGGTATTGGGGGCCGCTCAGCGTCGTCGGCGAGTTTGCCTACGACCGCCCGACCCGCGCCAGCGACCACGCACACATCGTCAACACGGCGTGGACTGTGGCGGCGGGCTTCGTGCTCACTGGCGAGAAATCTACGCCACGCGGCGTCACGCCGGATACGCCGTTCAACATCGGCGCGTGGCATTTCGGTGCCGTCGAGCTTGTCGCCCGTGTCGGCGGTGTTGACATAGATAGCAAACTCGCCGCCAACAGCACTGCCTCCAGCGCGTTTGCCGTCGGCGTCGGCGTCAACTGGTATCTCACGAAAAACCTGCTCGTCCGCACGGGTGTCGAGTTGACCGACTACAACGCTTCGACGGCTGCGCCGAGTGCGTTGATAAAAGACGGCGAGATCACGTGTTTCACGCGGGTCGAGCTGAAGTTCTGAGAAAGGGGCAGGCCGCTGGGTGCGACTGGGGCAACAGGCGATAGGCAACGGGCGATAGGACGAATAGGACGAATAGGACGAATAAGACGAATAGGACCTATAGGACCTATACGACCTATAGGACCTATAAGACCTATCTCGTCCCAGCGAGCATCTGCCCAACCAACGACCACCAACCACCGACCACCCACCAAACCCAAACCTACAACCAACCCAACCCATCACATCACATCACATCACACCGCGCTTTTGCGCACTTTTACACACCTACACATCATGAAAAAACTTACTGTTAAACTTGCGCGTTTCTTCGCGCCTGCGCTCGCGGCGTTCGCCGTGGCGTTCCCCGCTGCACGAGCGGAGGAGCTAACTGTGTTCGCCGCTGCGAGCCTCTCAAATGCGCTCAAAGAGCTTGCACCCGCCTACGCGAAAGCCTCCGGCGGCGACACGCTGCGCCTAAACCTCGCCTCCTCTGGCGCGCTCACGCGGCAAATCCGCGAAGGTGCGCCCGCCGACGTGATTTTATCCGCCGACGAGTTGCGCGTTGACCAGCTCGAAAACGCGGGGCTGCTCCTCGCGGGCACCCGCCGCACGTTGCTGGGCAACACGCTCGTCATCGTCGTCGCCAAAGACGGTGCGCCGCCCGTCGCACAAGCCGCCGACCTGCTCGCGCCGAACGTGCGCCGCGTAGGCATGGGCGAGCCAGCGACCGTTCCCGCCGGCACCTACGCGAAAGAGTATTTGACGAAAATCAAGCTCTGGGAAGGCGTCTCCGCCAAGGCCGTCTATCTCGACAACGTCCGCTCCGTGCTCGCGGCGGTCGAGTCGGGCAACGCCGACGCAGGCTTCGTCTATAAGACCGACGCGCTGATTTCTAAGAAGGTGAAAATCGCTCGCGAGATACCGTTGGCGGAGGGGCCTTCCATCACGTATCCGGTGGCAGTCGTGCGCCGCACGAAGAAGCCCGATGCCGCAAAGCGTTTTGCCGAATGGCTGGCGACGCCCCCCGCGCAAACGGTTTTCGCCAAATACGGCTTCCTGCCCGCGCCAGCGAAAAAATGACGGCAAACGCCGCCGCCCGCTGCTGTTTGCCGTCGCGTGCCGCTGCCTGCGGGGTGCCGCGCAAGCCCGTGCTTGACGCCCCCCGCGCACGGCGGCATACGACCTCTCCGCTGTCGGGCGGCTCGCCGCTCGCCACCGCAACACATCCCGCCATGCTGAAATTCCTCAAAAAAATCCTCGGTAGAGATGAGAAGTTTTACGAGCTTCTCGAAGCCAGCGCCACGCAGGCGCATACAAGCGCGGTGCTCCTCCTGCAGCTTCACGGGAACCTCGCCAACCCCGCCGTCGTCTCGACCCGCCTGAAAGAGCTTACCCAGTCGCGCCGCAGCAGCAAACGCATCGGCGGCGAAATCACCGAGGCACTTTGCAAAACCTTCGTGACCCCCTTTGAGCGCGAGGACATCGAGGCGCTCGAAAACGCCCTCTACAAAATCCCCAAAATCTCCGAGAAAATCGGCGAGCGTATTTCGGTCGTCCCGTTGCGCGTCTCCGCCGACCTCGTTGGCAAGCAGCTTGAGATGCTTCTGAGCACCACCGAAATCGTTATCAAGATGGTCACCATGCTGCGCAAAGTTTCGCAGGTGGAGATGATTCAAGACGAATACGAGCTGCTCCAGAACATCGAGGGCGAGGCGGATAAGTTCATGCTCGGCGAGCTGCGCAAACTCTACAGCGGCGACGCCGACGCCAAGGAAACGCTCATCCTCGCCGACATCTACGGGCACTTGGAACGCTCGATTGACCTCTGCCGCGACGCCGGAAAGGTCGTCTTCCAAGTCGCCCTCAAATACGCCTAAACGGGTGCCCACCGCCCGCCCCGTCAACCACCGACGCACCCACCGACGCCACACTTTTTCACTCTGAAAAAATCGCGCGAAACCCACTTTTGAAAAACTGATTTTCCGATGACCCTCCTTGTTCTCGTCCTGCTCGCGGCGCTTGTTTTTGAATACATCAACGGCTTCCACGACGCCGCCAACGCCATCGCCACCGTCGTCTCGACCAAGGTGCTCACGCCGCGGCAGGCGATTTTGCTTGCCGCCTGCATGGAAGTCCTCGGCGCGATGGTGAGCGTAAAAGTCGCGCAGACGATTTACCACGGCTACATCTCGTCGGGCGTCAGCATCTCCTCCGACACCATCCTCGCCGCGCTTCTGGCGGCGATTGTTTGGAACCTCATCACTTGGCTGGCGGGCATCCCGTCAAGCTCCACACACGCGCTCATCGGCGGCCTGTGCGGCGCGGTGCTCGCGCAGACGCAGATGCAGTGGGGCGCGTTGATGTGGAGCGAGACGAACGCCGTCGGGCAGAGCGTCGGTCTCTGGCCGAAGCTCGTGAAGCCGATGTTTCTCTCGCCCGTGTTTGGCTTCGCGCTCGGCGTCGCCGTGATGCTGCTGCTGACCATCTTGCTGCTGCGAGCGAGGCCAGCGATTATCCAGCGCGTTTTCGGGAAATTGCAGATACTGAGCGCGGGCGCGATGGCGTTTAGCCACGGCTCAAACGACGCCCAGAAAACGATGGGAATTATCACGCTCGCCCTTGTCGCCGCCACGAGCAACGGGATGTTTGACGACCTGCCTGCGCTGTTCAGTTTTCTGAAAATCGAACCCGGTGTCATTCCGTTTTGGGTGCAGGTGCTGTGTGCGTTGACGATTGCTGCGGGCACGGCGGGAGGCGGCTGGCGCATCATCCGCACGATGGGGCACAAGATGGTGAAGTTGCAACCTGTCCACGGCTTCGCTGCGGAGACGAGTGCGGCGGTTGTCATTTTTGGCGCGAGTTGCATGGGCATCCCGCTCTCGACTACGCACGTCATTTCGACGTCCATCATGGGTGTCGGCGCGATGAAGCGTCTGAGTGCCGTGAAGTGGGGGTTGGTCGGGCGCATCATTTGGGCTTGGGTGCTAACATTGCCGGTGACGGCGCTCATCGGTTATGGCATCTGCCTCGCCACCCGCGCCCTCACGGGGAAGTGAACGGGGGGCTGGCGGCTGGCAGGGGGCGGAGGCCGCGCCCGCCCGTCCGCCGAAAAACAAAAAAGACACTTTTGCCCCAGCGCGGCGCTCTTATGTTTCAAGCCTGCGCCGCACCTTTGTTCTGCGCTTCACACAACAACCAAACATCCTTCTCCCGCACAAAACACCAATGATTGCCGCCCTCATCCGCTGGTCACTCAACAACAGATTTATCGTTCTCGCTGCGTTTCTCGGCATCTGCGCATGGGGCGTCTCCGCCCTCAAAACGACACCCGTGGACGCCATCCCCGACCTCTCCGAAAATCAGGTCATCGTCTATGCCGATTGGGCGGGGCGCTCGCCCCAAGAGGTCGAAGACCAAATCACCTACCCGCTCTCCGTCTCGCTCCAAGGGCTTGCGGGCGTCAAAACCGTGCGCTCTTCGTCCATGTTCGGTTTCTCGTTTTTAACCGTTATTTTTAACGACGACACCGACACATATTTTGCGCGGACGCGGGTGCTCGAACGGCTAAACTCACTCGGCTCGCTGTTGCCGGAAAATGTCGCGGCGCGACTCGGCCCCGACGCGACAGGCCTTGGCTGGGTCTATCAATACTACTTAAAAACCGACCCCGCCGCGAAAGGCTACGCGCAAGACCTCGGCTCGCTGCGAACGTTGCAAGATACCTTTGTGCGCTACGAACTCGCCGCCGTGGCGGGTGTCGCCGAGGTGGGAAGCGTGGGCGGGTTTGTGCGCCAATATCAGGTCGAAGTTTCATCGTTAAAATTGAAACAATACGGCGTCTCGCTCGGTCAAGTGCTCGACGCACTGTCGGCAGGAAACTTAAATGTCGGCGGCAAAACAATTGAGGAAAATGGCGCGGAGTTTGTTGTGCGCGGAATAGGCTTAGTAGAGAGTCCCGCCGACTTAGAGAAAACCCCTCTACTGGCGCGCGCAGGGACACCGCTTTATCTGCGCGATGTGGCGCGTGTGCGTATCGGCGGAGACTTCCGTCGTGGCACTCTTGATGTGAACGGGCAAGAGGCAGTGGGAGGTATTGTTGTCATGCGCTACGGAGAAAACGCTTACCGAGTAATTCAAGATGTAAAAGCACGGATTGACGCCATTCAGAAGAGTTTGCCAGCAGGCGTGCAGATAGAACCGTTTTACGACCGTAGCGATTTGATTTCACGGGCAATCGCGACACTCAAACGGGCGTTGACAGAAGAGATTATTTTAGTGGTGCTCGCACATATTTTATTTCTGTTTCATTTCCGCTCGATAATCATTGTGACAATTCCGCTTCCAGCGGCAGTTTTGGTGTCGTTTATTTTGATGAAATATTTCGGAATTCCGTCGCATATTATGTCGCTAACAGGAATTGCTATTTCGATTGGTGTGCTCGTGGACGCGGGGATTGTTATGGTGGAAAATGTGATACGCCACTGGGAAGAGAGAGAAAAAGAAAAATCTGTTTCTGGCGGCGGTGCCGCGCCGCCGTCCGCCGCCGATGCGCCTGCCGACGCCGCAACCGACTCGGCATCCGAAGTGCTTAAAGTTACGTTTATTGCGTGCGCACAGGTGGGTAGGGCAGTGTTCTTTTCGATGGCGATTATTTTGCTGGCATTTGTGCCTGTGTTTTTGCTCGGCGGACAGGAGGGAAAGTTGTTTCACCCGCTGGCGTTCACGAAGAGTTTCGCGCTGCTTGGCGCAGTGATTATCGCGCTAACAGTTGTCCCTGTATTGTGCTCATTCCTTGTGCGAAAAGCACCGCGACACGGAGAAAATAAAAACATTGTCATGCGCTTTCTTTTGCGTCTCTACGACCCCGTTCTCGACGCCGCGCTACGCAACCCGAAAAAGGTTCTCGCCAGTGCCGTTTTATTATTTGTCGCCACCGTTTTTATCGCCCTCGGTTTGCCCGGCGGAATCGCCGCCGATTTAGAGCGGCGCGGCTACCCAAAGTTGGCACGTCTGGCGGGCGGTTTTGGCAGCGAGTTTATGCCCGCATTAGAAGAGGGAAGTTTGTTGTTTATGCCTGTGCTAATGCCCGCCACCTCGCTCACCGAGGCAAAACGGATTATGGCTTGGCAAGACACTGTTTTGGCGCGTTATCCAGAAGTCGCACTCGCCGCCGGAAAACTTGGCCGCGCCGACACCGCCACCGACCCCGCGCCAGTCGAAATGCTCGAAACAACAATCACACTAAAACCTGTTTCCCAATGGCGTCCGAATATCACAAAAGAAAAAATTGTCGCCGACCTTATGGAGTTAATGACACAGGTGCCGGGCTATTCTCCGGGTTTTCTACAACCTATCGAAAACCGTGTGTTAATGACGAGCACAGGGATACGCGCCCAAGTAGGGGTTAAAATCTTTGGCGACGACCTCCGCGCTCTCGAAGGTAAGGCGGCAGAGGTGGCGCGGATTGTCGCAGCAACGCCCGGTGCAACTGGCGTCGCACCATCTCGCGACCAAGGGAAATTGTATTTGGAAATCGTCGTAGATAGAGACGCAATGGGACGTTACGGGCTTCGCGCCGCAGATGTTTTGCGTTATGTGGAGACGGGGCTGGGCGGCACAACGGTTTCGACGGCAATTCACGGACGCGAACGCCGACCTATTCAGGTGCGCCTCGATAGCGATGACCGCGCCGACATCGAGAAGTTGGGCGAGTTGCAGATACCGACGCCTTCGGGGCCGATGGTGCCGCTGGGGCAAGTGGCGCAGGTGCGACGCTCGATAGGGCCGGGGACGATTTCGAGCGAAAACGGGCGGCTGCGCGTGTATGTGCAGACAAATGTGCGCGGGCGAGATTTGGGCGGATTTGTGGCGGATTTGCGCGAACGCGTGGGGCGCGAGTTGAAGCTGGCACCCGGGCAAACTCTGGAGTTTAGCGGTGACTACGAAAATCAATTGCGCGCACAACGGACGCTTTTTGTGGCGGTGCCTATGGTGGTGGCGATTATCTTTTTGTTATTGGTGATGGTGTTCAAATCGGTTTTGGAGGCCTTGCATGTTTTGTTGGCGGTGCCGTTTGCGTTGACGGGCGGCGTGATATTGCAGGCATTGCTCGGGCACAATATGAGTGTGGCGGTTGCGGTGGGTTATATTGCGTTGTTTGGCACTGCGATACAGACGGGCATTGTGATGGTGTTGTATTTGCGCGAGGCGGTGGAGAAGGCGGAGCGTGAGACGCTCGGCAACAAACTCACTCGTGCCGAGTTTCTCGCTGCTGTGAAATCGGGTGCGCGTCTGCGTTTGCGACCGAAAGTGATGACGGTTGCAACAACGGTGGCGTCTCTATTGCCGTTGTTTTGGAGCACTCAAACGGGTGTTGAAATCATGCGTCCGATTGCCACTCCAGTCGTCGGCGGCATGTTATCGAGTCTCTTGCACATCCTCCTCGTCACCCCCGTTCTTTTCGTCCTCATTCATGGGCGAAAGCTCGCCAAGTAGCTTCGCCTCAAGTGGTTGCATAATTATTGGGAATGTTTCTCATCTTCCCATCCCGAATATTTAACCAGGCTAAAAAAATCGCTTGACATCGCTTTACCGACTTCACTTTGATGCGGCGCATCTTGCACAATTTTTTGGGCATCTGAGCGTCGTTACTTTCCTCAAAATAACTCTGTTATTCCTTCGGAAAGTCCCAACGCACATCTGCTTCAAAATCTTGCGCAATCCGCGCCGCCCAAAAGCGGAATCCGGGTTAACCTAAAAACGGCAGTTGGAGGGGAAGTATTGCGAGAAGATGTTGTGGCAGATGCGCTTGATGGATTTGTGAAGGCGCACCTGTTGGTGCGTCGAACAAAGCCAACAAGTGCAGATGACA
>JAITPT010000175.1 GCA_031289285.1 Puniceicoccales bacterium | reverse complement strand
CGTGTGCCCTTCGCCGTAAATGTCCCATTGTTTGCTTCCATGTCAAGTAGAATATTTAGTCTGGTTAATTATTCTGCACTTTCGACCCCAAGCAACCAATTTCCTAAGAACTATCTTATTCAGACGGGTTTTCCTCTGTGCGCCAGCCTTCGTGTCTTCGTGCCTTCGTATGAGAAACCCCAACGGGGTTGCCCAATCGCGGGTTGTTGAGGATGCGGCTGGCGTGTGCCCTTCGCCGTAAATGTCCCATTGTTTGCTTCCATGTCAAATAGAATATTTAGCCTGGTTAATTATTCCGCACTTTCAACCCAGCAAAAAGACACCGGCAACCCTGAGCCACACACTTGGTATGGCATTTTCTAACGACATTGTGACCTCAAACCCCAACGGGGTTGCCTAACGGCATTGCAACGGGCTGATGTCCATAACGTTGGGCAACCCCGTTGGGGTTGTGAGAAGAGTGACCACCTGACCCAGGGTAGGCGCTCGTTCCTCGCGCCAACCCTGGGCTTTGTTGGGCAACCCCCTTGGGGTTGTGAACCGACGCCGCTCGTAAAGCAGGAAAGCCCGTGAAATCGCCCAACCCACCGCAACCACCCGACAGTTGTGAACCGATGCCGCTCGTAAAGCAGGAAAGCCCGTGAAATCGCCCAACCCACCGCAACCACCCGACAGTTGTGAACCGACGCCGCTCGTAAAGCAGGAAAGCCCGTGAAATCGCCCAACCCACCGCAACCACCCGACAGTTGTGAACCGATGCCGCTCGTAAAGCAGGAAAACACTTTTCCAAAAAAACAAACTCGGTGCGTTGATTTGGAACCAGTTCTGAATTTGCTTCCGCCAGTGTGGGACGACGGTGCTCTATTTTTCTAATTCTTTGGTTTCTTTGCCTTCCTCGTTTTCTTCATTTTTTTTATTTTCTTCGGTTTTTTCGGCGTTTTCGCTTTTTTCAGCCGAAACTAAAGGGCGAGGACGCACGTTTCTTAGCGTCAGTTTTGGGACAATGCGTTCGTCTTTATTGTAAGCGGCGGGGTCTGCGACAATCTCATAGATTTGGCCGGGCTTAAGGGTGGCACTGAAGTAAATCAGCCCTTTGCTACGGACAACTTTTTGGGATGTCCTCGTCATGGTGCCGACCCTCTCAGTGGTCGTCGTTTCCTCTAAGAAGTCCAAGACGAAGTCATGTAAGCCGGGTTCTATGTCTATATAAACACGACCGAGGAGACTTCCTCCACGGGGAACTCTACGCCATTCTTTTGTAAATTCTGCGTCAATGCTGAAGAAATCGAAACCGTTTCCTCGTGAAGGCCAGAAGAGAGTGGCGACTTCTGAGGTAGGCCGCGCTGGCCCATCGTAGGCATAATACACGGTCGTCGAAAATAGGCCGGGCGTTCCGCCTTTTCCTGCGCAAGCAGTGAGACCCGTGACGCAGGCGAGAGTTAAGAGAAAATGAAAGAGATGTTTTTTCATGGGATTTATTAGATGTTAGTTTTTTTAAGTTGGTTGACGATTTCGGTTTCAAGTTGTTTTATTAGATTGTTCACAGCTTTTTCGGGTCCGCTGATGATTTCTATTGACGTGCGCACTCGTTCGGAGTTAAAATGAACAGTGACAAGAAGTTCCGATCGTTTGGCGGACAGTCTTCCTTTGAAGGTGTCGGGTGTTTCTTGTTCGAGTTTGTAGGCGCGTCGTTTTAGGGCGGTTCGGATAGCGTCTGCGGTGTTGTCGGTGTTGAAATCTTCTGGGAGCGGGATGATTTTTCCGCGTAGATTTGCAGCGGAGTCTGGGTCGGGCGTTACGCTGAAATCAGCGGCGGTGCGTTTTGGTTTTTTTATGGAATCAATTTCTTTGCGGATAAAGATGCGTTCGGCGCAGCCGTTAAACGGGCGTGCGTTTTCTGCTTCGAGCAGGGCGAGCGCGGCCTTGTCGTCATGTTTTACATAGCGCAAATAGCCAGCGGCAAAGAAGTGTGCTTCTGTGCGAAAGTCTTCTTTTTTAGTCTTTTCGATTTTCATTGAGTCAATTGCGGCGAGCACATTTTCCCATGTTTCTGTGCCTTGATAATACTTTAGGAGGGCTTTGTGGTAGGGTGTTGAAACTGGCAGTGATTTGCCGAGACGTTCGAGTGCGGCGATTTGTTTTCTTCCTTGGGTGGTTCGCCCTTTTGCTACTATCCAGCATATCCACTGCGCGGCATAATCGGCGTCGGTGGAGAGTATTGACAACGCGGATGCCGTATAAACCACGTGAACTTTCTTGAATTGGGCGAGTGCAGAATCGAGTTGTTTGCGGTGGACGGCGTTTAGTGCCTTGTTGATGGTGAGTTCGAGAACAGTAAAAATTTCTTCAATCTTTTGTTGTTTTGGGATGGGTGTTCCGGCTTCGAGTGCATCTGTTTTTGCTTTATATAATATCTGAAACTTTGTGTCTAAGTGGTTGTAAATTTCCAGTGCTTCCTTGTGTTTCCCGAGCGTATCGAGCACGACGCCTGTGTTTAGCAGAATGCTGTTGTCGTCGGGATTTAGTTTGGCGGCTTCTTGCATGGCTTTGAGTGCCTCTTGCGGGTGTCCGGTTGTGTTTAGCATTATGCCCTGCTGCAAAAGGGCCGCTGCTTTGGCGGTCTTGGTGGTGGCGGGTTGGGTGGGTGCGTTTTCAACCGCGCTCTGTGCTCCCTTGTTCTCGCGCTCGGGTGCGGATTGCGCGGTCAGCGGGGATGCCCCGGCCGCGACGAAAATCAGCAGGAGCAGGCTGATGGTTTGGAAGCCGTGTTTGTGTAGGTGTTTGTTCATAGATTTGGTGTGGCGGATGAAGTCTGGTTTTGGGTCGAGATGCAAGCGATTTAGTGAGTGGCTGTGGCGGGTGCTGTGGCGGGGTTATTTGTGGTTGTCGGGGGTGGGGTCGGGGTTGCCGGTGCAGATGCGCTCGACGGCACTGTCGAAGATTTCTTTGCCAGACAAGATTTCGATTTCCAGACGCAAGTAGTAGAGAGGCAGACGCCATTTGCGGGCCGCACTGATGCGCACGGCGTCCTTCTCCGTGGTGACGACAAACTCGGCGTCGTTGCTGGCAGCTTCGTCAAAGACGTCGGTGAGGTCGTCTTCCGAGAAACAGTGGTGGTCGAGGAAACGCTGGTTGTGGAGAATTTTTCCTCCGTATTGGCGGACAAAATCCTCGAAGCGTTCCGGCGTGGCGATGCCGCTGAATGTCGCCACACGTTTCCCTTGGAGATAGCTCAAAGGGAGGCTCACGAGGCCGTCCAGCGAGCTGAGGCGGCGCGGCTGGTGGGCGCATTCGATGACGGGGGCAGAGGCATGGCGGGCGCGGATGGCGGCGAGTAGCTCGGGGTCGGGTTTGCCGTCAGACTTCGTGAGAAAGATGTAGGTGGCGCGTTTGAGGTTGGCGACAGGCTCGCGCAGGATGCCGCGCGGCAATAGGCAGCCGTTGCCGAAGGGGTTCGTTTTGTCAACGAGCAGCAGGTTGATTTGCCCGCGCAGGGGGAGGTATTGCAGGCCGTCGTCGAGCAGGATGGTGTCGCAGCCGAAATGTTTTAGCGCGAAAAAACCCGCCTCCACGCGGTTCCTGTGGACGATGACGACGACGCCGAGCGGGAGCAGATTGCGGGCGAGCATGTAGGGTTCGTCGCCGGCTTCGCTGGAATCGAGCAGTAACTTTTTGCCGTCGGAGACGACCCTTGGGGCGGGCTTTGCGCCTTGGGTTAGCCAGCGCGAAAACTTCCGCCAGAGCGGCTCGGAGCGGCTTTTGTAGCCGCGGCTCAAAATCACCACGTTGCGCCCGTGCTCCGAGAGCACTCGCGCCATCTTCTCGGTGACGGGCGTTTTGCCCGTGCCGCCGACGGTGATGTTGCCGACGACGACGACTTTGCACCCGAGGGGGGTGTCGCGGAGGATGCGGTGGTTGTAGAGGAAAAACCGTGTGCGCACGGCGAGGCCGAAGGCGCAGGAGATGGCTTTGAGAAAACCCGCGTAGAGGCGCGTCCACGGCGAATCCATAGGCTCGTCGTCGTAAATGACGCCGACGGTGAAGCGCACAAATCGGTCGCCGTAAGAGCGTGCTGCATGGGTGAAACGCGAAAACACAGGCGGCGCAAGGAAGCGGCGGGGGGCATTCGCCGCAACCGCAAAACGGCGGCGGCGCGGACGGCGACGGCGTGAACGACGACAACGACGGCGACGACGGCGGCGCGGAAGTTTAGGCGGACGGCGGCGTGGGCGGCGTGGCGGCGAACGTCCGCATACGCGCCAAGGCGCGTTCGCGTCCGAGCAGGCGCAAGATGGCGTGGAGGTGCGGGCCGCCGTTGAGGCCGCTGACGGCGAAACGCAGCGGGGCGAAGAACTCGTTGAGCTTGACGTTTTCCGCCGTCGCCAGCCCGCCAATCACGGCGTCGAGCGAGGCGTCGTCCCAGTCGGGCAGGGCTTCCAGCGCGGGGAGCAGCTGGCGGACTCGTGCGGCGGGGTCGCCTTTTTTTTGCAAGGTTTCGAGCGTCTTGGCGTCGCGGGGAAAGTCTTCGTTGAAGAAGTAGGCGGACATCGGAGCGAGGTCTTCCAGCCCGCGCAGTTTCTCGCGAATGAGGTCGAGGACGGCGGCGACGTAGGCGTCGGCAGCGGCGGCGACATCGGCGTTGTCGGTGAGGCCGGCGTCGCGCAGGATTTGCCGTGCTTTTGCGTTGAAAACGTCGGCGGGTAAATCGCGTAGGTATTGCTGGTTGAAGTGCGACATTTTGCGCTCGTCGAAACGGGCGTTTCCTTGGTGGACATCGCGCAGGTCGAACTGGGCGATGATGTCGGCGATGGGGAGGATTTCGCGTCCGTCGGTAGGCGTCCAGCCGAGCAGGCACAGGAAGTTTCGCACGGCGTCGGGGAGGAAGTGGCGCGTCTGGTATTCCTCAATCAGGGCACCTTTGTCGCGCTTCGACATTTTGCCTTTGCCGTCGTTTTTCAAGATGAGCGGGATGTGGGCGAAGGTCGGCGGCGTCGCGCCAAAAGCGTTGTAAAGCTCGATGTGTTTCGAGGTGTTGGAGAGGTGGTCTTCGCCGCGGATGACGTGCGTGACGGCCATCGTGATGTCGTCCACGACGTTGACGAAGTGGAAGCCCGGTTCGCCGTTGGCGCGCACGAGCACGAAGTCGCGGTCTTCGGCGCGGGTGACGTCGCCACGGATGAGGTCGTGGATGACGACGGGGGCGGCTTTGACTTTTTCGACGACGCGGTCGAGCTTTGTTCCGTCGGCTTCTTTGTAGGTCTCGCGGGCGGTGAAACGTTCGCCTTCGAGGCGGAACCAGACGGCACCGTCTTTCTCGTAGGTGCGCCCGGCGGCTTGGAGTTTGGCGAGGTATTCGTGGTAGATGGCGGTGCGCTCGCTTTGTTTGTAGGGGCCGAAGCTGCCGCCCGCGTCGCCGGGGCCTTCGTCCCAATCCATGCCGAGCCAGCGGAGACTTTCGTAGATGACACGCAGGTATTCCTCGCTGTTGCGGACGGTGTCGGTGTCCTCGATGCGCAGGATAAACGTGCCGCCAGTGTGGCGGGCGTAGAGCCAGTTAAAGAGGGCGGTGCGGGCACTGCCGATGTGGAAAAACCCAGTCGGGCTTGGCGCGAAACGGGTGCGGACAGCGGCGGGCGCGGCGGTGGCAGGCGCGGTGGCGGGTGTTTGGATGTTAGTGGACATGGTTGACGGCTGGCGAATGGCGGTTGAAAGGCGGCGGATGAAAGAAGTTTGGCGGCGGGTTCTCAACCGCAAAACGGCGGCGGCGACCGGGCGAGCGGCGCGACGGACGGCGCGGCGGGCGGTGTCCAAATTAACATTCCCCCGCGCATTTCTCGCCGCTACCTTCGCGGGCAATCGCCATGATACTCTCCCAGCCCGAGCTTGCTTCTTTCCTCCAACTCACCCAGTCGCGCCCCCACGATTTTTTGGGAATGCACGTGGCAAACGCGCACGGCAAACGCGGGCTTGTCGCAAGGGCGTGGCTCGATGACGCGGCGAAATGCGAGCTTGTCGAAATCGCGCCAGAGCGCGGCGATGCGCTGCCCGCCGAGGTTTCCCGCCGAAAAACGGCTGTCCGCGCCGTCGCCGCGCCGCGTGTTTTGCCGCTCGTGAAACTCCACGAGTCCGGTTTTTTCGAGGGTTTTCTCGCGGGCGAAAACGACGTCTTTTCCTACCAACTCCGCATCACCCGCCACAACGGCGAGGTTCACCAAATCCGCGACCCATACGCGTTTTTGCCAACGCTGGGCGACACCGATCTCTACCTCATCAACGAGGGCACCGACCATCTCATTTACCAGAAACTCGGCTCGCGCATCGTCGAGCACGACGGGGTGCGCGGCGTGGCGTTTGCCGTCTGGGCACCTGCGGCGCGGCGCGTCTCGCTCGTCGGCGACTTTAACCGTTGGGACGGGCGTTACCACCTCATGCGGCAACTCGGCGCGTCCGGCATCTGGGAGATTTTTGTCCCCAGCCTCAAGGCCGGCGCACACTACAAATACGAAATCCTTTCGCCAGCGTCGCCGACACCTTTTCTCAAAAGCGACCCCTGCGCCGTTTTTTACGAACCGCCGCCGCACAACGCCTCCGTCGTCTATGAACTCGGCGGTGCAGGCGCACACGTCTGGGGCGACGCCGACTGGCTCGCCGCCCGCGCTAAAACGGATTGGCAGAAGAAGCCGATTTCGATTTACGAGATGCACCTTGGGTCGTGGCGACGTGTCCCGAGCGACGGCAACCGCCCGCTCACTTACCGCGAACTCGCCACACAGCTTCCAGCGTATTTGCGCGAAACGGGTTTTACGCATGTCGAGTTTTTGCCGCCCGCCGAGCACCCCTTCGACGGTTCGTGGGGCTACCAAGTCACCGGCTTTTACGCGCCAACGCAGCGCTTCGGCTCGCCGCACGATTTTATGTTTCTCGTGGACGCACTCCACGCCGCCAACATCGGCGTCATCGTGGATTGGGTGCCCGCGCATTTTCCGCGTGACGCTTTCGCGCTCGCCGGTTTTGACGGCACACATCTTTACGAACACGCCGACCCGCGCCAAGGTGCCCACCAAGATTGGGGGACGCTCGTTTTTAACTACGGGCGGCACGAGGTTCGCGCGTTTCTCGTGGGCAGTGCCCTCGCTTGGTTTGACCGTTTCCACATTGACGGTTTGCGCGTGGACGCCGTCGCCTCAATGCTCTATTTAGACTACTCGCGCAAGGTCGGCGAATGGGTGCCCAACAAGTTTGGCGGACGAGAAAACTTGGAGGCGATAGAGTTTTTGCGACGCGCAAACAGTCTCGTTCACAGCTTGTATCCGGGCGCGCTCACGATTGCGGAGGAGTCCACGTCGTTTGCGGGGGTCACGCGGCCTGTCGCCGAGGGCGGGCTGGGTTTCGACCTCAAATGGAATATGGGCTGGATGCACGACACGCTTGATTACATCGGACGCGACCCGCTTTTCCGCAAATGGGACCACAACAAACTCACCTTCGGGATGCTCTACCAATACAGCGAGCGTTTTTCGCAAGTGTTTTCGCACGATGAAGTTGTGCATGGCAAAGGCTCCATGTTAAACAAAATGCCTCAGGCCGACATCTCGGCGCGAGCGCAAAATCTCCGTGCTTTTTACGCCTTTTTCTGGACATGGCCGGGCAAGAAAACTCTCTTTATGGGTTGCGAGTTTGGCCAATCCGCCGAGTGGAAATACGACCAAAGTCTCGACTGGCATCTTCTCCAATATATTGACCATGAGGGAGTTCGGAGAGTCGTGCGCGACCTCAACAAGCTCTATCGCGAAGACGCTGCTCTCGCCGTCTGTGAGCAAACGCCTATTGGTTTTGAGTGGGTCGAGGCCGACGCTGCTGCCGAGAGTGTGCTCGCCTATTTGCGCCGCTCGGAGGACAATTCGGTGACGTGGCTTGTGGTTTGTAACTTCACGCCTGTCGAGCGCACACGGCGAATTGGTGTGCCCTTTGACGGCGAATGGCGCGAGGTTTTGAACACTGCCGCCGCCGAATATGGTGGCCCGGGCAGTGGCAATTTCGGTGTAGTCAGTGCCGACAGTCGTCACTCGTGGGACAATCGCCCCCACTCGCTCAATATCTGTCTCCCTGCCATGAGCACTGTAGTATTTAGAAAAATAGCGTAAAAAGTGCGCAAAAGTGCGAGAAAAAAACTGAAAAAACGGCAAAAAAGTGCCTGCAAATTAGAAAGAAGACAAACGGACGGAAATGTGCCGCCCGAAAAAAGGGACAGACCCTTTTTCGCTTGACCCCCGCTTTTTCCCGTGCGTCAAGTCGTGCAACACCGTCGGCGGTATCAGTTATTTTTTGGCACCGATTACCCCACTCACACCACTGCGTTTTCCCGCAAAAAAATAATTAGACAGTCTAATTTTTCTCTTGACCCCGCTTTTTCCCGTGCGTCAAGTCGTGCAACACCGTCGGCGGTATCAGTTATTTTTTGGCACCGATTACCCCACTCACATCACTGCGTTTTCCAGCAAAAAAAT
>JAITPT010000122.1 GCA_031289285.1 Puniceicoccales bacterium | reverse complement strand
CTCCAGCGCATCACTAACGGTGGCGGGCGCATCGAACGCGAATACGCCGCTGGGCGTGGGCGCATGGATATGCTTGTAGAATACAAAAACAAAACAAACATCATCGAAATAAAAATTCTCCGCGATTACGATAGCATCGCAGTCACCACCGAAGAGGGTCTCGAACAAATCCTCTCTTACCGCGACAAATTTGATAAAACAATTCCTTGTTACCTTATTATTTTCGATCGCCGTAGCGAAGGCAAAAAACTTCCTTGGGAAGAACGTATTTCGTGGCGCAAGGAAGGCGAAGTCACCATCCTCGGCTGCTGAAAACTTCCACTCTTTATTTCAATTAGTAAAAGTTCTGTGCGCGAAAAAACGCTAAACAAATTCACAGTTGTCCCATAGCGTCGGGCGTATTTGGAATGGTGAACCGACGCCGCTCGTAAAGCGGGAAAGCACTTTTTCCAAAACAAACTTGGCGCGGTGATTTGCAGCGAGTTCGGAATTTGTTTTCGCGGCTATGGGACGACTGTGAAACAAATTGGTCGTTTGCAAGACGATACCGTGGATTTCATTGAGGACTTCTACGGGGAAGCAGATGGGCTGAAAGCCTCCGAATGCGTCGGGCGCGGCATTGGCGGGTGTGACAGCGGTGTCGGCGGTGTAGGTGTTGGCGGGCGGCATGGTGAAAAGAAGGAATAGGGTTAGCGGGAGTGGCGCAAGTGGGACAGCGGAATTCGGTTTATTTGCGGCGGCTATTGTTGCCGTTGCCGTTGTTTTTTTCTGTGACCTCTGTGGTTTTTCTCTTCGCGCCCTCGCATGAGACATTTTCCCGCCGCTGCTGTTGGCGCTGGTGCTGCTGTTGGTGCTGGTGCTCAACTGCGGTTTCCGCAGTTCCGACTTTAGTCTAAATTTCTTTGACTTCTTCGATTTCTCTGATTTCGCATTTTACTTCTCTGCCAGAACAGGCGATTGCTAAGGCTTTGATTTTTTTGTTTTCAGTTTTATAGCGTTCGGGGTAACGCTTTTCTTCGATTTGCACGAAGGCGGCAGCGAGGAGTTTATCTAAGGCTTTGACGGAGCGGGCGGTCAGAGTGTTTTTGTTGTTGGCGGGCTTTTTGCCTTTGGATGGATCTTTTATTTTGGAGGGTTTTGCGTATTTGATTTCGGCGACGAAAATTTGGTCGTTGAGTTCCCAGACGGCGTCTATAATTCCGAGGTTTGTAGAAACTTCTGCTGTGATGTTGAAGCCGAGTAGGCGCAGCCACAATAAAAGGATGGAATGGTAATAAAATTCCCTCTGTATTATGAGTTTGTAAGGTATCCATGCGAGCAAACTGCGTAGCGTCGCGGAGAGCGCAACAGAGTCAGAGGCAAGGAGTTGTGCTTCTAATTTTTCGCGGAGGATGTCTGATTTGTTTTCGTCGTATTGTCCGTATTCTGCTAACAAAGAGCGCGAGAACGACTCGCGAACTTCGCGATTTGGGAAATCGAGTGCAAACAGTTTTCCTCCTTCAGGAGTCTGGCGAATTTCTTTTATTGTGAGATAGCCCGTTTGGAAAAAGAGCGTTTCCTCCGCTATCTTGTATGGGTCGTCTGTTGTCGAAACCAGCGATCTAACAACTGTCTCTCCAAGAGCAATGCCCAGGCGTTTTTTCTTCGCGAGGATTTTGAGTAAGAACGAAGGCGTTGCCGTTGTGAACCAATAGTTCTCGAAATCCTTGGTGTCAAAGAGGAGGAGTGTTGAAAGAGGATTGTAGAGCGATGTTTTTCCGTCCCACGAATAGCCGTTATACCACTTCTTGATGCTTGCGAGGATTTGTTCTCGCGATTGCGGCGGAGTTCGCGAAAGGGTGAGTGCATCAATGTGCTCTTTGAAGTTGCTCTCCAATTCTTCCTGCGTGTAGCCGCAAATTGTGCTGTAACGTTCGTCGAGAGAGATGTCGGTGAGATTGTTTAAGGTGGAAAAAATGGAGATGCCCGCGTATTTAGAAATCCCAGTCAGAAACAGGAATTTCAGATACGGGTCGCAGGATTTTAGGGGCGTATAAACTTCGTGAAGAAATTGTTTTACTTGACCAAAAAGATTTTTGTCGTCGGCAACAATGGCTTCATGAAGCGGCTTGTCGTATTCGTCAATGAGGACGGCAACTTGCTCGTTGTATTTTCGGTAAAGTGCCTCGGACAAATTGTAGATACTGGGATTTTCGGGCGCGACCGCGACACCATAATTCCTGGCGATGCGCAGGATGATTTCTTTGTATCCGCGCTTCAATTCGTCAACCGTTGAGAAACTGGCGATGCTCCAATCTATGTGAATGACGGGGTGTTTTTTCGACCAGTCCCACTTGTCGTAAATGGCGAGACCTTCAAAGAACTGCTTGTTGCCCCTGAAGATTTCGGCGAGGGTTGAGACGAGCAGCGACTTGCCGAAGCGGCGCGGGCGGGCGAGGAAGAATGGTTTTCCCGATGTGATGAGGCGGTGAATGACTTCGGTTTTGTCCACGTAGAGGTAATCCCCGTTGCGGAGTTCGGAAAAAGTTTGGATGCCGAGTGGGAGGCGTTGCATTGGGAAAAAGGCGGTGGGTGAGTGGTTGTTGCGTGTGATAGTGCAGTCGGAGGCGTCGGTTGTCAAGCCTTCCGTGCGCCTGCATTTGTTTTATTTTTGTGCGGGGCGTTTGGGAGCGAGGATTAGGGTTAGTGAACCGGAATTGGGGGTGGGGGTGAGGTTTTTGCTGTAGTTGCCCCAAGCAATTTCTGGGTAGTCCCAGCGGGAGTTCACGTGGAGGATTAGTTGTTCGTCGGCGCTGCGGCTGAGGCGGCAGGCGAGCGAGGCGTCGGGGGAAATGACGGCTATTTTGGTTGCGCTGTCATTGCCGTCGTCCAAGCCAGTGGTGTGAGAAAGCAATTGGTAATAATGGATGTTTTCTTTCATTCCTTTGACGGTGTTGCTTAGCGGGTTTTTGCTATTTGCGCCAGCGTTTGCCCAGTAGAAATAATTATAGGCGTCGTCTTGCCATGCGGTTTCCGGTTTTTCTCCGTAGGGTGGCTTTTTGACTTTTACCAATTGGACGCTTCCGTCACTGCCCGAAAGGTCTCCCTCGAAATACGAACTCCAGTAGGCGTTCCGTTTCCATTCCACATGGTTCACCCAGTTGGGGAGATAAAACTTCAAACCACTTTCTCTTAAGTTCCCGTTGGGTTCTCCTGACGTTTTGAAATCGAACACCAGTTTGCCCGTCGGGAAGACGCTTATTTTTACTTTCGTTTCGAGTTTTCCATAAGTGCCTTCGAGCGTGACTTCGG
Source organism: Puniceicoccales bacterium (assembly GCA_031289285.1). Lineage (GTDB taxonomy): Bacteria > Verrucomicrobiota > Verrucomicrobiia > Opitutales > UBA953 > CALNBE01. Next base: position 23,601 of record JAITPT010000122.1, on the reverse strand, counting down.
CGACGCCGTTTTTCCACGTCCAAGCGAAAGATTTTTTCTTCCAGAGGCTGTCGTTGCTTACGTGTTTTCCGTTGATGTCTAAGTTTAGGAAGGGGCCATTTTCGATAACAACCTTTTTACCGACAAGCACTTTGCCAAGTAGGCCGGTTTTTTTATTGAAGGGCACTTCAAAACCTTCGCCTTTGAAGACGACTTTGTCGGCGTCTTCTGTTGCCTGCAACGGTGCCGTGAAACGGGTCTCGGGAAGCGCAATTTTTTCTTTGCCGAAGGTGATTGTCTCCTCGGCAATCACACTTCCTTTTGAGAGAAAGTATATAGCGATGCTTTGGCCTTCTTTCCAATTTTTGGCGGGGAGAGTTATCACTCCTTTTTCATGCGGCGCGACGGCAGGAGATATTAAGGAAAATTCCTCAATGTCTGTTAAACTCAATGCGTTTCCAGAATACAGGCAACGGATTTTCAATTCGTTCAAGTTTGTGTGATCGAAGCGATTTTCTACGGTGAGTTTTATTTCTTCTCCGGCGCGAAAATCTGTTATTACCGTTTTCTCTATGCGGACTGGGGAGTATGCTTTTTTTGTTGACCAGAACTCTGGTTTTTTGCGACGCCAGACATCTACGATGCCCCATTCTCCGAAACCTACGCAATTGCCGAGGGTGTTTTTTGGTTTTTTGCTGTGGCCGTGGCCTATCCACCACGGCTTTCCTTCTTTGGGAACGGGCACCATGAAGATGTCGTCAACAAAGCCCCAGATGGCACCGCCTAATGCGCCGGGTGCGGCGAAAACGCCTTTCCACAATTTGTCTAAGGATTGTCCCCAGAACTCGCGGATATTGGGGTCGTCTTGTAGAGTTTTGTAGGTGTAGCAAGCGGGGTGCGCCCATTCGTCAAAGAGGACGGGGATGCCGTGTCCTTGGAAGTTTTCAATCGGCAAACTTTTTTTTCTGCCACTTCCGTCGGTGTGTGGATAGTGGTTGCTTAGAATGTCGTAGGGTTTGTTTTTTATTTTGACTAATTCGGGGTAACTAAAAATAACGGGGCGAGTGGTATCCACGGATTTTATCCAATCGTAACATGCTTGGAAGTTGGGGCCGTAGCGGCTTTCGTTTCCGAGCGACCACAGTGCGACGGAGGCATGTCCGCGAAATGTTTTTACCATTGCTTGGAATTGCGAAAAATAGCGGTCTTTGAATGCGGGTTTGTTTTGGGAATTGGACTGGCCTTTGTAGTGAGAAAAACAAACGGCGGACTCGCATTCGACGTAGATGCCGAGTGCATCACACGCTTCCACAAAACGTTCAGTGGGAGGATAATGCGATGTGCGAACAAAATTCATATTGGCCTCTTTGAATAATTTGGCGTCGAGTAAATCTAATTCGGGAGTTGTCGAACGGCCTAATTTTGGGTGGACATCGTGGCGGTCGGCACCGCGCCATTTTACGGGTTTTCCGTTGACTAAAACTTTTACGCCGCTGACTTTTATTTCGCGGAAACCGACTTTTTTAATGAAGTGGCTTATCTCTTTCTTTTCTTTTTTTAGTGTGACGGTTAGCGTGTATAAATTGGGGTGTTCGGCGTCCCATTTTGACGGATTTTTGACGGCGATTTTGTCTTCGCGGGCATTTGTTTTGGAAGTGGGTGTTAGCGGGAATGTTTTTTGGAGAAGCGAGACTTCTTTGCCGTCGGGGCTTGTGAGTTTGTATTCTACTTCGGTGTCGGGAGTTGGGTTTGCGACGGCGTAGTTTATTTTTAGCACGGCGTCTTTATATTGGGCGTCGAGTTGTGTTTCTGTATAGAAATCGTAGAGGTGCGTTTGCGGAAGTGCGAACAGGCGGACATCGCGGAGAATGCCGCCGATGGGGTGGTGCGCGTAGCCGGAGGCGTAGGAGATGTCGTCGGAGCGGTCGGTGACTTCGAGGAAGATTTCGTTTTTTTCGCCGAGTTTGACGTGCTGTGTGATGTCGGTTTCCCAGCGGGTGAAGCCGCCGTGGTGTTCGCGTAGGAAGGTGCCGTTTATCGAGAGGCGGGCGTGGCTATACACGCCGTCGAAGCGGAGGAAAACGCGCTTGTCCGCGAAGTCGGCGGGGACTGCGACGGCGGTTTTGTAGCGGTAGGGTTTGTTGTGCTCGATGGCGAAGCCCTGCATGGCGGCTTCGCCCGGGACGAGGATGTCTGCCCATTTTTTGTTGGGGGTGAATTGGAATTGCCAAGTGCCGTTGAGGAGAATGGAGGGCGACTGGACACCCATGACGGCGGCAGGGAGGACGTAGGCGTTTTCGGCGGTGGTGGTTTGGGCGACGGCGAGTGGGGCGGCGGCACAGAGTAGCGCGGCGAGTAGGAGAGCGAGGCGTGAGAGTGAGCGTGACATAAGGCAGCGGGAGACAGGGGGAGGTGAGGGAGGTTCCGGCAATAGGACGAATAGGGCAAATAGGACGAATAGGACGAATAGGACGAATAGGTCTTATAGGACCTATAAGTCCTATAAGACCTATAAGCTGCGGGCGGCGGCGCTCTATGTCGGCGAGACGCCGGCACTCTCGGTGTTCACAGCAGGTCGGCGGCTTTGCGCATGTCTTTGAAGCGGGCGAAGGCCTGGTGGAAGACGGTGGCTTTGTCGGTGCTGTATTGGGCGTGGGTGGTGCCGCAGTCGCGGACGTAGCGGCGGAGCAGGTCGCGGTATTCGGGAGCAGCACAGTTGGCAATGATAAGCTCGGCGCGCTCGGCGGGGTCTTTGCCGCGAAGGTCGGCGATGCCGTTTTCGGTGACGAGCACGTCAACGCTGTGTTCGCTGTGGTCAACGTGGCTGACGACGGGGACGACCATGCTCAGCTCGCCGCCTTTGCGAATGGAAGGACAGGTGAAGATGGAAACGTGGGCGTTGCGGGTGAAGTCGCCGCTGCCACCGATGCCGTTCATCATCTGGCGTCCGAGGGTGTGCGTGCTGTTGACGTTGCCGTTGATGTCGAACTCGAGGGCAGTGTTGATGGTGATGACGCCGAGGCGGCGAACCATTTCGGGGCTGTTGGAAATTTCCATCGGGCGCAGGACGAGTTTGTCGGCGTAGGTTTTCCAATCGGCATAGACTTTGCTGAGCACGGGCGGGGTGAAGGAGACGGCGGTGCCGCTGGCGAACGTCACGCGACCTTTGTCAATGAGCGACATTATGCCGTCTTGGATGACTTCGGAGTAGAGCGTGAAGTTGGGGATTTCGGGGTTGTTTGCCATCGCTTCGGTGACGGCGTTGGCGATGTTGCCGACGCCAGATTGGAACGGGAGGCCGTCGGGGAGGCGTCCGGCGCGGCGTTCGCGAATGATGAACTCGGCGACGTTGGCTCCGATGGCGAGCGTGGCGTCGTCAACGGGGTCATACTCCTTGACGTTGTCGAGGGCGTGGTTGGTGACGATGCCGGCGATTTGCTCGGGGCGCAGTTGGAGCAGCGGCGTGCCGACGCGGTCGCAGACGGTGACGAGCGGGATGGGCTGGCGGTGGGGCGGGTCGGCGGGTTCGTAGATGTCGTGCAGACCGTGGATGGCGGTGGGGTGCGCGGTGTTGAGTTCGATGAGGACTTTGTCGGCGATGCGGGCGAGGGTGTTCGTGGCACCGATGGAGGTGGTGAGGAGCACGGAGCCGTCGGCGCGGACTTCGGCGGCTTCGAAGATAGCCCACTGGACGGGGCCGAGGAAACCGGCGCGTAGCCACGGCTGCACCTGCGAGAGGTGCATGTCGAAGTAGTGGATTTTGCCAGCGTTGATGGCTTTGCGCTGGGTAGCGTTGGATTGGTAGGGCGTGCGCCAGTTGATGGCGTCGGCTTCGGCAAGCGCACCGTCAAGCTCGGCACTGGTGGAGGCGCCGGTGATGACGTTGATTTTATAGGGCTTGCCTTGCTCGTGAAGCGCCTTGGCGCGGGCGGCGATGGCTTGCGGAATGAGTTTCACTTGGCCTGTCGAAGTGAAGCCGCTGAAGCCGACCGTCGAGCCGTCGGCAACGAGTGCCGCCGCTTCTTCGGGCGTGAGAATTGGGAAGGGAAGTTTGGACATAATGTGAATGCGTCTGTGTTTGAGTGTGTTTGTTGAGTATGGATGTTTGTGTTGTGCGCGTTGTTAACGCCGGAAAGGGCGACGCCTGATATAGGTTTTACGCGGTTTGGAAAGGCGGGATGCGGGTGGGAGTGGATGTTAGAAGCTGGGCGAAAATCGGCAAACAGGCGGGCTAATGTCGGCGGGCGCGGGGAAGGCGGTGGGGGAGGGGCGGGCGAATGGGTTTTAACCACAAGGGACACAAAGGATGACACAAGGGACACAAAGTTTTTTTTGAGGGGGGGGGATTTTTTGAGTTTGGGAGTTTTCGGGTATCTCTTGATCCAACACGCTCGCGCACAGATTTCCTTCTGATTTTTTTGTGCCCCTTGTGAAACCTTTGTGTCCTTTGTGGTTAAACCCGACGCGCCGATGAGCCGGAGCCGTCCGGCGTGGGCGCAAAAAAACGCCGCCGGAGTTTTTTTCCGGTGGCGTTGTTTTCGGAGTGTCATTTTTTGTTTTGTGTGCGCGGCACACGGGGCTAAACGAGCTTAGTAATTGCTGTCGCCGAAGCCGTCTTGGTCGCGGCGGGGGCGTTCGCTCCTGCCACGGTCATCACCGAAACGGTCATTTGAATCGAAACGGCGTTTCGGGCGGTCGCCGCCGAAGCTGCCACCGCGATCACCACCGCCGCCGCCACTGTAGGGACGACGGGGAGCGAAGCCGCCCCTGCCGCCGCCACCGGGGCCACCGGGGCCGCTGCGGCGCGGTCCGTCAAAACTGCGGCGTTCGCCGGCTGGGCGTTCTTCGCGGGGACGGGCAACGTTCACTTTCAATGGACGGCCCATGAACTCGCGGCCTTCCGTGTTGTTGACTGCGTTGATTGCTTCCTCCGCCGTGGCAAATGTCACGAAGGCGAAACCGCGGGCGCGGTCTGTGAAGCGGTCACGCATGACTTCGACTTGCTGGATATTTCCAAACTGTCCGAAGTGTTGTTTCAGGTCTTCTTCTGTCGCGGTCCATGCTAGGTTGCCGACGAAGAGTTTGCTGTCTGTAACTTCCATTAACTTACTCTCTCTGTATTCTGTGAAATCTGCGCCCGTGTTCCCGACCATCGGATTTCAAGTTGTCTTTGGCCTTCGCCAACCGACTTCCCACCAGGTGCGCAAATGGTTTTTGGTAAAACCGAGGCGGAGAAGAACGTCATTCGCGCCGCAGTGCAACAAGAAAATTAAAATTTCTTTTGGGGTATCATGAAGTCGTTGGCGGTCAGGCCGGCCTCCTCGACGGCGCGGAACCATGCGGAGAGGTTCTGCGGTTTGTCGGTGAAGTTGTTTGTGCCGAATGTGAACTTGGCGCCGAGTTTTTTTGCGAGCTTGATGAAGGCGATTTTTGGGAAGGGCGAGGCGGCTTGGATCTCGATGGCGACGTTGTTGCGCTTGGCGGCTTCGATGAGGGTGGTCATGCGTTCGGGTGTCCAGAGGCGGTCGTATTGGGCGGCGACGGAGTCGGGCAGGTAGGTCGGGTTGGCGAGGATGGAGATTGGCTCGTTGACGACGCGGAGGCAGTGGGCGAAGTATTTTTCAAACCATGCGTCGGCGTCGCGGATTGGTTCTTTGAGTTGCCAGAGGCGTTGCTGGCGTTTGCCGTCGGGCGTGACGCCCATGATCATTGTGTCGGCGAGCACGTAGTCGAGCTGCGCGAGCAGTTCGGGCGCGATTTGTTTGTGCCAGTCGCGGTCGTTGACTTGGATGCCGACGGGGAGGGGTTTGCGGGTGAACGGGTCTTTTGCGGCGCGGGCTTTGGCGATGTAGTCGCGCAGCTTGGCGTCGTCGCTGAGTGGCCATTCGACGCCGTGGTTCTCTACGACGGCGGAGCGGATGCCGCTGTGGCTGGCGCGCTCGATGGCTTTTTCGGGTGTCATCCCGCCGCGAAAAATATGCACGTGCCAATCGGTGGGGCGGATGTGGTGTTCGCGGAGTGTGTGCATTCCTGCGTGGTGTTCCTCTGTGTTGGGGTAATACCACGGCGGCGGGCCGTCGGAGGTGCTGCAACCAGTGGCGATGGCTGCTGCGACGGCGGCGGCTGCGACGGCTGCGGCGAAGATGGGAAGGCGGGTGATTTTGCGGACGGTGTTTTGAAACATGGCGGCGTGTGTGTTTGGTTCGGGTGTTTGAGGAATGATGTTGCGCGGCGGGAGTGCCGCAGGTGGGAAGGGCACGATACGCATCGTGGCGGTGTTGTCCATAGCGACGGCGGGCGCGAGCGGCGCGGGTAGGCGGGCGCGATGTCCTCAGCGTTGGCGGGAGGTGGAGTCGAGGCGTGGCTCGGTGACGCCGTTGATTTTGCAACCGAAGTTTGGGCCTTCTTGCACCCACGCCATGCGCATTCCTGTTTTCAGTTTCAACTCGTCGGCGTGGAGTGGCGCGAGTTTGAAGACGGGCAGCGCGACGTTGAGCGGCGGATTTTCGTCGGCCACGCGGCTCTTTTGTTGGATGAGCAGCGAGGCGGAAAACAGGCCGCCGTAGCACTCGGCGATGACGATGCGGACGCGGTAGCGCGAGCCTTTGCTCATGCTGAACCAGCTGCCGTAGTAGCGCCCGTTGCTGCCGAGATTTGGCAAGTGCCCCGACGCGCCGTAGGCACCGGCGGGTTGCCAATCGCGCTTTGCCTTGAACCACGTCTGCATCCCGCCCTGTGTCCACGGTGCCCAGAGTTTCACGTCGTTGTCCACGGTCACGAGCAGTGCATCGTCGCCCAGCCCCGCGAAACGGAAGGAGCCGCTTTCGGGCGGCGAGATGTAGCCGTCGTAAAACGCGAGCCAGCCGGGTGCCTGAATTTTGTCGGCGCAGTTGAAGGCCGCCGTGGCGAGCGCGGCGTTGACGGGCGGGATGAGCAGGTGCGAGGCGTAGAGTTTTTCGGGGGCAGAGGGGTAATTTTTGTCGAGGAAACTTTGGCCGCTTTTGGCGACGCCGAGAAAGGCTTTGTGCATTTCGGAGATGCGTGCGCCTGCGTTGCCGAATGCGAAGCGGTTGCTTCCGCGCCGGTCTTTTTTCAAATCGTAGAGGGTGCCGGTTAACTGGTTGGCACCTTTGCCGCCCAGCCCGAAGAGCGACACCATGTTGCGCCCGTTGCCGCGCCCCGGGCCGATGCCCGTGCCGATGCCGCCGCCCGCGCCGCCGCCAAATCCTTTTGAGCTGGCACCCATCGGGCTGCCCGATTCCAGCGCCATTGTCATCTTCGGCATTTCGGGAAGCGAGACGCTCGATGCGCCTTTGACCGTGAGCTTGGGCACGGTCTTGACGGCGCTCTTGGCGTTCTTGGGCTTGATGCGGTGCTCGCTCATGGAAACTTTTTCGCCGCCGGTGCCGCCGCCCGCGCCCGTCACAAACTCGTCTTCGCGTTTCGTCGAGATGGAGATGACGGTTTTGATGACGAGGTAGGCGAGGATGAAAAGGACGAGGTGGACGCCTATCGAGATGAGGAAGCTATCGCCGCCGAACTTTCGCCAGAAGCGTTTGAAGGGCGTGTCGGGGACGATTTCGGGAACGGGCGGCAGAGCGTCGGGGTAGGCGTCGGCGGGGTAGGCGTCGGCGGGGTAGAAGGTGTCGGCGTTGGCGGGGGCGTCGGGATAGGCGGCGGGGTAGGTGTTGCTGGTGTCTGCGGTGTCCCCGTCGTCGGCGTAGCGGTTGCGGATGTCGCGGGGAACGGGTGGGAGAGGCGTGTTCATGTGTGCGAGAAGTGAAGTGGTGTCCGCCAGTTTCCGGCGTAGGTGTTGTCTCCTGTCAAACGAACGGGAGCATCTTTTGTTAGAAGGGAAAAACGATTTGCGGCAAGGATGTTCCCGTGTAGTGCCGCAGGCCGCAGTGCCGTAGCGGCGGGCTGCCGTCCCTCCCGCCGTCCTTTCGGTGCTCGCTGTTGACGGCTGCATTGTTCGCAGATTGCGTCCGCCGGAAAAACGCTTTTCTTCCGTGCCCTCATGCAATCGCCCGTTCGCTTCACATTCCCTGCTTTCGCGCTCGCCGCCGTGCTCGGCGTATTTTCTCTCTTTGGCGGATTGGCCGTGCCAGCCGCATCCGCCGCCCCCCAGCCGTCGCCGGACGCCGCGATGCAGAGTTACAAAGACCTGCACCACGGGCTGTTTTTCCACTACATCTACATCGGACGTCAGCTGTATTACCGTTCGGCGAAAATCCCCGATGCCTGCTGGGAGGGCGGCAAGGCGGTCGCCAATCTCGACGAACTTGCCGACAATCTGGACATCCCTGACCTCGTGAAACTCTGCGAAACCGCACGGGCGCAATACGTCATCTTCACCGTTTTTCACGCCAATATAAACGTCCTTTACCCAAGCAAGGTCATGGCAAAATGGCTGCCCGGACACACTTCCAAGCGCGATGTCATCGGCGAACTCGCACGGGCACTTAAAGAAAAAGGCATCCGCGTCATCCTTTATTTTCACCCCAGCGACGCACACGACCTCGGTAAAGAAGACCAAGCACGACTGGATGTTTCCGGCTTCAACTCCGGCGGCGCGGGCGGGCGGACGCCCCAAAACACCGCTCGCTGGAACGACTTTACCAACGAACTGCTGACGGAAATTCTCGAACGCTACGGCAAGCACATTGACGGGTTTTTCATTGATGGAGGGTTGCCGCGCTACGTTGACGCTGCACGTTTGCGCCGGACAATTAAGAGCGCGAACCCGGGTTTGTGGATTATCCAGAATGCCGGTTTGCGCCGCGAATGCGCCGACTTCGCTTTCAACGAAAACACCTTCAAGACGCCGTTTCCCGTGACAACTTGGATGCGCGGGGCGGTCATTTCCGGCGATTGGCGGGCACTCAAAGACGGGCGCGTGAAAACGCCGATTGATGCCGCCTGCCGCTATTTGGTTTTGCAAGCGGCGGTCGCACAGCAACTCGGCGGCGGTGTCTCGTGGTCATTCGGGCCGTATCCGGGCGGCAAATGGGAACCCGGTGTGCGCGACTTCGCAAAAGACATAGGCGCGTTTGCCGCGAAAGTTGGCGACTCGGTTTTCAACACGCGCCCAAGCACCGCTTGGGTGACGCGCAACAATCAGCCCTTGCTCGGCACAAAACACGCGGCACTCGATTCCAAAGACGGCACAAAAACTTACCTGCATGTGTTTTTGCCGCCAGAGGGGAAGACGCTTCGTTTGCCCGCGCCTGCTAATAAAAAGCAATTTCGCATCGCAAAGTTGTTTGCCGACGGAACCGCCGTCGCCATTTCGCAAGACGCAAACGGTGTGTCGCTAACCCTGCCCGACTCTGCAAAATGGGACCCATTGGACACGATTTTTACGCTGGAATAAATTGGCGGGGCGCGGGGGGCGACAGAAAACAGAAACAACAAGTTTGAACCCACGAATGAACACGAATTCCGCAAATCAAAGGCAGAACTCGGTTTTTGGGCAGTTTTTGTGTCAAATTAGTGCCGATTCGTATTTTCCCGAACGCAATAACGCAATAAAGTGCCAGACGCTTTTTCACTTGCATTCGGTTTTCCTGTTGTAAATCTCCTTCTCAATTCCGCCATCTCTTGCTCGTGCTTCAAAACTGTTGACCCGTGACCACACACACGCGAGGCGCCCGCAGTATGGCACACGAGGAACGCAATAAAGCGCAATAAAGCGCAATAAAGTGCCAGACGCTTTTTCACTTGCATTCGGTTTTCCTGTTGTAAATCTCCCTCTCAATTCTGCCATCTCTTGCTCGTGCTTCAAAACTGTTGACCCGTGACCACACACACGCGAGGTGCCCGTGCTACGGCACACATGTCAAACTTTTCATTTATGTCTTGAACCCGAATTTCGCTTTTGAGGCTGGCACGTCTTGCACAATCTTTTGGGCATCTGTGCATTGTTACTTTCCTCGAAATAACTCTGCTATTCCTTCGGAAAGTCCCAAAGCGCATCTGCTCCAAAATCTTGCGCAAAACCGCCCGCATTAACTGCCGTTTTTAGGATTATTCACGTCTTTTTTGTGTATTTTCATTGGATAGGGGAAAAATCACACGAAGGCACGAAGACACGAAGGCTGGCGCACATGGGAAGACCCGTGTGAATAAGGAAGATTGAACCTAAAAAACGGCAGTTGGAGGGGAAGTATTGCGAGAAGATGTTGTGGCAGATGCGCTTGGTGGATTTGTGAAGGCGCATCTGTTGGCGCATTAAACAAAGCTAACAAGTGTAACTGCCACAAGAGGTTACGCAGGACGATCCGGCGCATCTGACATTTTTAGGATTATAGCGCACAATAAAGTGCCTGCAATAAAGTGCCAGACACTTTTTCACTTGCATCTCCGTCCATTTGTTATTTTGGTAAATTTTGTATTTTCTCAACATCCCGAAAACACAATGGTGTTTGCTTGTGCGCCAGCCTTCGTGTCTTCGTGTCTTTGTGTGAGATAATCGGGTGTGGTTGTGGTTTGCGGTTGATGTGAAGCGAGGATGTGGTGAGGTTTGTTTTCTAAATAATGCCGACAAGCTGTTTTGAAGTCAAGTGCGAAAAATGGCTGCCTTTTTATTCGAGTGGCGTGTGAGATAATCGGGTGTGGTTGTGGTTTGCGGTTGATGTGAAGCGAGGAGGTGGTGAGGTGCGTCTTGTAAATAATGCCGACAAGTTGTTTTGAAGTCAAGTGCAAAAAATGGCTGCCTTTTTATTCGAGTGGCGTGTGAGATAATCGTGTGTGGTTGTAGTTCGTGGTTGAGGCAAAGCGAGGGGGTGGTGAGGTGCATCTTGTAAATAATGCCGACAAGCTGTTTTGAAGTCAAGTGCGAAAAATGGCTGCCTTTTTATTCGAGTGGCGTGTGAGATAATCGGGTGTGGTTGTGGTTCGCGGTTGAGGCAAAGCGAGGTGGTGGTGAGGTGCATCTTGTAAATAATGCCGACAAACTGTTTTGAAGTCAAGTGCGAAAAATGGCTGCCTTTTTATTCGAGCGCGATGGACATGCCAAATATTGGATGCGTCGTAAGTGCATGATTTGTTGCATGTTTGAGAGGAAAATCCTCGGTTTCTCCCCGCCGCCGCCGCCGCCCCCCCTCCCCGCTCTTCCGAATAATTAACCAGACTAAAGATTTTCGGTGGGCAGGCCCGATAGCCCGATAATTTCGCCCTTGCGAGGCTGGCGGCTTCCGAGTTCCCACTTGAGAAATGAACGGCGAGTCGGTTCGTTGGAGGCGTGTGCTCGGGAGGGCGGTGCCCAGAACGCGCTTGCCGCCGTGGCGAGAACGACAGACAACGCGCCGCACATGGGCAATTTCTCCCACGACTTTTTGCGCGAGGCGTCCGGCGGCGTCTGGATTGGCGGGCAAACGCCGGACAACGCCGTCGGCGGTTTTTCCATAGATACGCGCTCGCTGTGCGCGGACGACTGCTTCGTCGCGCTGCAAACCGAAAAGCGCGACGGGCACGATTTCCTCGCCGCCGCCGTCGCGAAAGGTGCCGCCGCAGCCCTCGTCGCACGTCCCGTCGCGGACGCGGCCCTGCCGCAATTGCTCGTGGGCGATACGGCGGTGGCCTTGCGAAAAATCGCCGCCGCGCACCGCCGCCGTCTTTCCGCGCCTGTGTTCGTGCCTGTGTTGGGCGTCACGGGCAGCGCGGGCAAAACCTCCGTCAAAGATTTGCTCGCTGCGATGCTCGGCGGGGAGGCGGGCGGCGCACTCGCCACTGCTGGAAATCTCAACAACACGCTCGGCGCACCGTTGACGCTTCTGCGGGCGGACGTGGCGCAGCACACGGCGGGCGTCGTCGTCGAATGCGGAATGAGCGAGCCGGGCGAGATGGAGATTATCGCCGCCGCGCTTCGCCCCGACATCGCGCTCGTCACGAATGTGCTCCCTGTCCATCTGGCGGGCGTCGGCGGTCTCGACGGCGTGGCGCGGGAAAAAAGTGTTTTGGCACGGTGCTTGCGCGAGGGTGGCGCGGCGGTGTTTCCGGCGGAGCTGCTGCGCTTCGGCGCGTTTCGCGAGCTTGCGGCGGCGTGGCGCGGGCAAACAGGCGCGAGCGCACGGCGCATTTTTACGCTGACGTTTGACGGCGAAACTGGCGGCGAAACTGGCGGAGAAATTGACGCGGAAACCGACGCGAGAAATGGCGCGGCGGATGCGTTGCCGTCCGCGCTCCGCGCCGTGTTTGCGGAGATGCCAGACGGCGGGTTTCGCGTGGAGTTCGTCCGTGAAAACGGTGGCGCGAAGTTTCCCGCCGAAAGTCTGCCGCCTGACTTTTTCATGCCTGCTTGCACGGAGGGGATGCTGCGCAACGCCGCGCTTGCCTCGCTCGCCGCCACCCTCGCAGGCGCGTCGCCTGCCGCCATCCGCGCTGCCGCTGCGCAGTGGCGTCCCTCGCCCGGACGCGGGGAAATCCGTCTCGACGGCGGGCGTCTTTTTTACGCCGATTGCTACAACGCCAACCCTGCGTCGCTGCTCGACGCCGCCCGCCACTTCGACCGTCTTACTGCCCGCCAAAAACTTTTTCCGCGCCTGTTTGTTCTTGGCGGCATGAACGAGTTGGGGGCGGAGTCTGCCGCGCTGCACAGGCAAACGGGGCGCGGGCTTCCTTTGCGCGACGGCGACACGCTGGCACTTTTTGGCGGCGACTCCGCCTTGTTGGGCGAGGGCGCGGTGGCAGCGGGTTTCTCGCGCGACGCCGTGTTTTGCGCTGGTGACATCGAGGCCTTGGAGGCGCATGTGGGCGCGTGTAGCGCAGGGGCTGTGTTTGTGAAGGGCAGCCGCTCTTACGCATTGGAGCGGGTGTTGCCGAGGTGCTGAAGCGCCGGAGCAGGCTTGGTGGCCTGCGGGAGTTTATAGGACGGGATAGGCCTTATAGGCCGAATAGGACGAATAGGTCTTATAGGACTTATACGACCTATAGGTACTATAAGACCTATGCGCTCGCCGCACTGCTGCTCCCGCCGCGCTCACGCGCCTTTTAGGCCGGTGATTTCGCCGTCGGGGGAGAGGTCAATGGCCTCGGCGGAGGGGATGCGGGGCAGGGCGGGCATACGCACCATTTGGCCTGTCAGCGCGACGAGGAAGCCCGCGCCCGCCGCTAACTCGAAGTCGCGCACCGTGATTTTGAAGCCACGCGGACGCCCGATTTTTTTCGGGTCGTCGCTCAGCGAGTTCTGCGTCTTCGCGATGCAGACGGGCAACGCGCCGAAACCCGCTTTCTCAAAAACGGCGAGCCGCGCCTCCGCCTCCGGCAAAAACTCCGCGCCGTCCGCGCCGTAAAAACGTTTCGCGACTGCCTCGATTTTTTGGCGGACGGGCGCGTCGGCGGCGTAGGTGTATTCGAGCGGCGGCGTTTTTTCGGGGAGCGTCGCGAGCACGGTCTCGGCGAGCGCGATGCCGCCTGCGCCGCCGTTCGCAAACACGTCGGAGAGTGCGCAGCCCGCGCCGACGTTCGCGCAAAACTCGCGGACGGCTTGCGTCTCGGCTTCGGTGTCGGTGGGAAAATGGTTGATGGCAACGGTCACGGGACGCCCGAAACTGCGGGCGGCTTCGATGTGCTGCGCGAGATTTTCCAGACCGCGCACGACGGCGGGGGCGTCGGGCGCGGCGAGGTCGGCGAGCGCGGTGCCACCGTGCATTTTGAGGGCACGGATGGTCGCCACGAGCACGATGGCGTCGGGCGCGAGACCCGATTGGCGACACTTGATGTCTATGAACTTTTCGCCGCCGAGGTCGAAGGCGAAGCCCGCCTCCGTCACCGCGTAGTCGGCGCGGGAGAGCGCAAGGCGCGTCGCGAGGACAGAGTTGCAGCCGTGCGCGATGTTGGCGAAAGGGCCGCCGTGGACAAAGGCTGGGACGCCCTCCGCGCTTTGCACGAGGTTGGGCAACAGCGCGTCGCGCAGCAGCGCCATCATCGCGCCAGTGACGCGGAACTCGGAGGCGGCGACGGGCGAGCCGTCGGGCGCGAAGCCGACGACGAGGCGGTTGAGCCGCGCCCGCAAATCTTCGCGCGAGGTGGCGAGGCAGAGCACGGCCATGACCTCAGAGGCAGCGGTGATGTCGAAGCCGCTCGCCCGCTCGATGGCGCTGCCGGTGCTGAGGCGGATGCGGCGCAGGGCGCGGTCGTTGGCGTCGAGCACGCGCTTCCACAAGACGCCCTCGGGCGCGAGGCGCGTCAGCCCGAAGTGGAGCTGGTTGTCCACGGCGGCGGCGAGGAGATTGTGCGCGGCGGTGATGGCGTGGAAGTCACCCGTGAAGTGCAGGTTGATTTCTCGGGCCGGCTCCACGGTGCTTTTGCCGCCGCCCGCCGCGCCGCCTTTGCGCCCGAAGACCGGCCCCATCGAGGGCTGGCGTAGCGCGAGCGCGGCGCGTTTGCCCAGCACGCGCAAGCCCTGCGCGAGGCCGATGGAGGTGACGGTCTTGCCCTCGCCAGCAGGCGTCGGCGTGAGCGCCGAGACGAGGATGAGACGCCCAGCGGGGCGCGGTGCGCTGGCGAGCGCGGCGAGCGAGACTTTGGCTTTGTCGCGCCCGTAGAGGAGCAGGTGTTCTTCGGCTATGCCGAGTTCGCGGGCGGTTTCGAGGATGGCTTGACTCATGGCGGTGTGTGCGTGGATGGCGTGGAATGCGCGGTGTGCGCGGGTTGCGGCGGTTGTCGCCGCGCCACAAAAGCCGTTTCGCACCGCCCTGTCATTCCCCTTTTCTGCCCCCTTCAAAAAAAAATAAAAAAAAGTGAAAATACCGCTTGACGAACGTGCGGGGATTCGCATTGTGCCGCCTTCCTTTTCGCGCTGTCGCAAGCGGGGAAGGGGCTGTTCTTCGATGTCACCGCCCTTGTAGCTCAGTTGGTAGAGCGCGTCCTTGGTAAGGACGAGGTCGGCAGTTCAAATCTGCTCGGGGGCTCCATCGGACGGACAGCGGACAGGCACATGCGACGCTCAAACCACTTTTTCTCACACACACAAAAACACAAACAACACCATGGCTAAGGAAACATTCGTCAGGAACAAACCCCACGTCAACGTGGGCACAATCGGTCACATTGACCACGGCAAGACCACGACCACGGCGGCCATTCTCGCTGTGCAGGCCCAGAAGGGTCTCGCGGTTATCAAGTCCTATAAGGACATCGCCAAAGGCGGCACCGAGCGCGACGCGACAAAGACCGTCACCATCGCGGCGGCACACGTCGAATACGAAACGGCCAAGCGCCACTACGCACACGTTGACTGTCCCGGTCACGCGGACTTCGTCAAAAACATGATCACTGGCGCGGCGCAAATGGACGGCGCGATTCTCGTGGTCTCCGCCGCCGACGGCCCCATGCCGCAGACCAAGGAGCACGTGCTCCTCGCCAAACAGGTCGGCGTGCCAAAAATCGTCGTCTGGCTCAACAAGGTAGACCTGCTCGACGACCCAGAGCTTATCGAGCTTGTCGAGATGGAAATCCGCGAGCTGCTCAACAAATACGAGTTTGATGGTGACAACGCTCCCATCGTCCGCGGCTCCGCTACCGCCGCCCTCGAGCTGAAACCCGAAGGCATCAAAGCTATCTCCGAACTCATGGACGCACTCGATAGCCACATTGACGAGCCGGTGCGCGACATTGATAAACCTTTCCTCATGTCCGTCGAAGACGTGTTCACCATCACGGGTCGCGGCACAGTCGCCACGGGTCGTATCGAACGCGGCAAAGTGAAGGTCGGCGAAGAAGTCGAAATCGTCGGCCTCGGCGAAACACTCAAGACCACCGTCACCGGCGTCGAGATGTTCCGCAAGAACCTCGACGAGGGTATCGCGGGCGACAACGTGGGTCTGCTCCTGCGCGGCATCGAGAAAGCCCAAGTGCAACGCGGGCACAGCCTCGCCAAGCCCGGCTCCATCACGCCTCACGCCGAGGCCAAAGTGCAGGTCTATGTTCTCAACAAAGAGGAGGGTGGCCGTCACACGCCGTTCTTCACAAAATACCGCCCGCAGTTCTTCTTCGGCACCGCCGACGTCACTGGCGAATGCACACTCCCGCAAGGCGTGGAGATGGTCATGCCCGGCGACAACGTGGAGCTTGCTGTCATTCTGCAGAAACCGGTCGCAATGGAAAAAGGCAAACGCTTCGCTATCCGCGAAGGCGGGCGCACCATTGGTTCCGGCCAAGTCGTCGAGGTTGTCAAGTAACCTCCGGCGTCTCTCGCAAATCGCAACCAAACAATCAACCAAACCCGGGCAATGCCGAAAACCAATTGCGGCATTGCTTGGGTTTTAACTCAAAAAACTTTTTACAGGGGTGTAGTTCAATTGGTAGAGCGTCGGTCTCCAAAACCGGAAGTTGGGGGTTCGAGTCCCTCCGCCCCTGCCACTTTTCAAAATGTCAATCTCTTTCCTTAGCAAAACACGCCAATTCTGGAACGAAACAGTCACCGAGGTCTGGGTGAAGTCGCTCTGGCCGAAGCCCAAAGAACTTCTCCAGTCAACGTCCGTCGTCGTGGTGTTCATCGCCATTCTCTCTGCGTTCGTCTTCCTCTATGACTTCTCAATGCACGAACTCGTGCGCTTCGTGACGCACTACGTGGCGCGCTAACATCGCATACACCAAGAGTTTGTAGAAATTACCGAGAAAGGTTCCCGCTTCAAAAAAACAACATCTATGTCCGACACCGAAACCATACTGGCCCCCTTTTCCGCCGACACCGCCGCCGCCGACATCGCCGCAGACCCGCCCTTTGAGGCGTCGGAAGTCGTGCCCGCTGCCGAAGTGCTGACCGCGACTAACTTTCACGTCGCCGCCGCCAACTCTCGCGCCGACTTCCGCTGGTATGCTATTCAGACCCTCTCCAATATGGAGGGAAGGGTGAAAAAGTATTTGGACAAGTTTATCGAAAAAGATGAAATGGGCGAATTTTTCCTGCCGCCGCCCGGACGCCCGCTCACCGACCGCGTCCTCATGCCCACAGAGACCGTTTCCGAACGCAAAAACAATCGCACCTACACAAAAGTTCGCAAACTTTATCCCAATTACATGTTCCTGCAAATGCGTCTCTACGACGACCAAGGGAAAGTTTTGCAAAAACCTTGGTATTTTGTGAACAATGTTCAAGGTGTCATCAACTTTATCGGCGGCAATGAGCCTGTTCCTCTCAAACCAGAAGAAATCCAGCGTATCCTAAAACAAGTCGCCGAGGCAGAGGGCAAAGTCGTTCCCAGCAAACTCTATAACGTCGGCGAAAATGTTAAAGTGACCGAAGGTCCTTTCGCGAATATGACCGGTATTATCGAGGCAGTGGACGTCGAACGTGCAAAACTCCATGTCTCAGTTTCGATTTTTGGCCGCTTCACGCCAGTCGAACTTGACTACGGGCAAGTCGAGCGAACCACAGAGGACTAATCGCGCCTCTCCCCACCCAAAACCATTTCTTAACAACAACACAATAACAACCTAACAAGAGAAAGAAAAAACAATGGCAAAGAAAATCGTCGGAGAAATCCGTTTGCAACTCCCTGCAGGAGCAGCAAATCCCGCACCGCCTGTCGGCCCCGCTTTGGGTGCCAAAGGCGTCAACATCATGGCATTTTGCAAAGAGTTTAATGCCAGAACAAAAGAACAGGCTGGGCTTATCCTGCCGGTGGTAATCACCGTTTATCAGGACAAATCCTTCACCTTTATTCTTAAGTCGCCGCCCGCCGCAATTTTGCTTAAAAAAGCAGCGAAAATTGAATCCGGTTCGGGTGTCCCCAATCGCGATAAAGTGGGCAAAGTGACCCACAAACAAATTCTCGAAATTGTCGAGATGAAGAAGAAGGATTTGAACGCCTCTTCTCCCGAAGCCGCCGCCAAGATGATTGCGGGCACCGCTCGTTCAATGGGCATTGAGGTCGTGGCTTAAGGGGTTTCACTCTTTAACTTCCCTCAAGCCATGAAAAAAATAGCTCTCCTTTTATCCCTTTGCTTCTCGGCTTCGCTCTTTGCTCAAGAGACAGCCGTCAAGCCAGTTCACGCTCCGAAAGTTAATTATTTCTCGTTGCGAGACGTGCAGTTACTCGACGGCGCGCCTAAGGAGAGCAATTTCAAACACATCCAAGAACTGACGCATCGCTATCTGCTGACTCTCGAACCAGATAGGCTTTGCTCGTGGTTCCGCCGAGAGGCCGGTTTAACGCCGAAAGCCCAACCCTATCCGGGTTGGGAATCTACGCATAGTTACCTCATCCCCGGTCACATTCTCGGCTTCTACTTGTCGTCAATGGCAATGATGTTCGAGACGACTGGCGACCCAGAAATTATCAAACGCCTCGAATACACATTGCAGCAACTCGAGGAATGTCAAAACGCAGGTGGAGACGGTTATATAGGAGCGGTTATTAACGGCAGGCACGGTTACGAAGAAGTGCTTACTGGCAATTACAAAGTCACCCACGGTTCTTTTGCCGGAAAAGATGAACCGACCTATATTATGAATAAAATCACGCTCGGCTTATACGATGTCACAACAAAATGCAATTTGCCGCAGGCAAAAAAAGTTCTTATCCGATTTGCAGATTGGTTCGGTAATAGTGTTGTGGATAAACTCGATGAACCAGCCTTGCAAAAACTTCTTATCTGCGAACACGGTTCACTTAGCGAATCCTTTATCAATGTCTATAAATTGACTGGCAATAAAAAACATCTCGAATGGGCAACGCGCCTCAATGATTGGCGGATACTCAATCCGCTCTCCGAAGGCAAAGATATGCTTATCGGCTGGCACGCCAATTGCCAAATCCAGAAAAATCCCGGATTTGAAAGTGTCTATCGTTATACAGGCATTCCTAAATACACCAACGCCGCCCGCTTCTTCTGGAAAACCGTAGTCACCGACCATACTTGGATATTCGGCGGAAACAGCACTGGCGAACATTTTTTTCCGAAAACAGAATTTGATAGACGGGTTCTACAGAACGGCGGACCAGAATCGTGCAACTCCGTCAATATGCTCCGCTTGACCGAAGCCTTATACGAAGACTATGCAGAGCCAGAAAAGATTGATTACTACGAACGAGTTCTCATCAATCATTTGCTCGGTGCTTACGAACCAGAGCGTGGAATGGTTGCCTATATAACGAAGGTTCAGCCCGGCGGATTTGAAACACATAGCACAGAATACGACTCCTTTTGGTGTTGCACTGGAACAGGTTTTGAAAGCCCCGCAAAGTTCCAAAAAATGATTTACGCTTACGACGATGCGTCTCTCCACATTAATCTCTTTATCCCGTCAACACTGTATTGGAAAAGCAAAGGTCTTAAATTAACACAGCAAACAAAAATCCCCGATGAAGAACAGACAGTGTTGGAATTGCAATTAGACAAACCGCAGGAATTGACGCTAAAAATCCGCCACCCGCACTGGGTCGAAGCGGGGAAAATGAAGATTACAATTAACGGCGAAACTATTGTCACAGAAAATGATGTCCCTTCGCAATTTGTCGCAATAAAACGTCAATGGAAGTCCGGCGATAAAATCGTTGTGCAACTTCCAATGCGCCTGACTGTCACGCCGCTTTCTCAGTCGGGAACGTTTGTCTCCTTCTCTTACGGCCCTGTTGTTCTCGCAGCTGAATATAATGCAAACGCCCTGAAAAAAAGCGAGTTTTGGCATAAGAACGACAACGCCGGATATCGAGGAAACATTGTCCATCGCTTTCCGCTTGACCGATTTCAGACGCTCATCGGCACACCAGAAGAAATAGCAAAAAAAGCGCAAAGAGAGTCTGCTCCTACGCTCCGTTTCAAAATCGAAGGAACAGACTATATCTTAATTCCGTTCAACCGTATTCATTTCAATCGGCACATCGTTTATTTTCCGCATGGCAGCTTAGAAAAAAAAGAAAGCACCGTCGTCAAAAAAGTGCAGCCACCTATCACTGTTGAGAAGGTCAGTGCGTATAAAATCTCTGAAGAACTCGAACGCAGAACGCTTGACCGCGTGGTGATTGCCGATGCCAGCTCAGAGAAACAGCACAAAATCGAAGCGATCAATTCTTCCAAGGGAAAAAGCCTCGGACACACTTGGCGACGCTCAGACAGAGGCGGCTATTTCATGTATGAAGTAAAGTCCTTGCCGGATAAGCCGCTTGAATTGTATTTTCTCTTCGACGGTCGCTATACGGATGCCAGAACGTTTGCTGTGCAGATTGACGGCAAAACAATTACAACCTTCGACCATTCCAAGCCTGTAAGTGAAGAATTACATCCCTTCGTAGTGGCAATTCCGCCAGAGCTGACAAAAGGCAAAAACTCTATCACCGTAAAGCTACAAGCCCGACGCGGACATGTCGTTGGCGACATCTTCGACCTGCGTGTTTTGGAAAAACAATAACACTTTCCTCAACAGCACAGCAACAGCAACAAAAACTACCCTCCCCCAAAAAATACCTCACAAAAAACACACTCCAACAAATCCAAAAACACCTTTTCTTCTTTCTCCTATGAAAAAAATAACGTTCCTCTTGTCTCTTTGCTTCTCGGCTTCGCTTTTCGCACAAGAACCAGCCGTCAAGCCCGTTCACGCTCCGAAGGTTAGCTATTTCTCGCTGCGCGACGTCCAGTTGCTCGACGGCGCATCCAAAGAGAGCGACTTCAAATACATCCAAGAGATGACGCATCGCTATCTGCTGACTCTTGAGCCAGATAGGCTTTGCTCGTGGTTTCGCCGCGAAGCGGGATTAACGCCAAAGGCCAAGCCGTATCCGGGCTGGGAATCTAATCAGGGCTACGTTATTCCGGGGCACATTCTCGGCTTTTATTTGTCCTCAATGGCAATGATGTTCGAGACGACTGGCGACCCAGAAATTATCAAACGTCTCGAATATACCTTACAACAACTCGATGAATGTCAAAATGCTGGCGAAGACGGTTATATCGGGGCGGTTGTCAATGGCAGGGTAGTCTATGAAGAGGTTCTTACTGGCGATTATAAAGTCGGGGGCGGTTCTTTTGCTGGCAGAAACGAACCAACATATATTATGAATAAAATCACGCTCGGTTTATACGACGTCACAACAAAATGCAATTTACCGTTGGCAAAAAAAGTTCTTATTCGTTTTACTGATTGGTTCGGTAAAAACATCGTAGATAAACTTGATGAACCGGCCTTGCAAAGACTTCTCATCTGTGAACACGGTTCGCTCAGCGAGTCTTATATCAATGTCTATAGATTGACGGGCGATAAAAAATATATCGAATGGGCAAAACGGCTCAATGATTTGCGCATACTCAATCCACTTTCCGAAGGCAAAGACATACTTGCAGGCTGGCACGCAAACTGCCAAATCCAAAAAAATCCCGGCTTTGAAAGTGTTTATCGTTACACCGGCATTCCTAAATACACCAACGCCGCCCGCTTCTTCTGGAAAACAGTTGCAGCCGATCATACTTGGGTATTTGGCGGAAATAGCACAACCGAACATTTCTTTCCAAAAACGGAGTTTGACAAACGAGTTCAACAAAACGGCGGCGCGGAAGCGTGTAACTCCGTCAATATGCTCCGCCTAACCGAAGCCTTATATGAAGACTACGCAGAACCAGAAAAAATTGATTTCTACGAACGTGTTCTCGTCAATCACTTGCTCGGTGTCTATGAACCAGAACGCGGAATGGTTGCTTATATGACAAAGGTTCAGCCCGGCGGATTTAAAACACACAGCACAGAATACGACTCTTTCTGGTGTTGCACAGGAACTGGTCTTGAAAGCCCTGCGAAGTTTCAAAAAATGATTTACGCCTACGATGATAATGCTCTACACGTTAATCTTTTTATCCCGTCAACGCTGCATTGGAAAAACAAAGGTCTTAAGTTAACACAAAAAACAAAAATACCCGATGAAGAACAAACAGTGTTGGAACTGCAATTAGACAGACCGCAGGAATTGACGTTGAAAATCCGCCACCCTTATTGGGTCAAGGCAGGCAAGATGAAAATCTCTATCAATGGCGAAACTATTGAGACAGAAAACGATGTCCCTTCGCAATTTGTCGCAATAAAACGCCAATGGAAGTCCGGTGATAAAGTTGTTGTGCAACTTCCGATGCACCTGACTATCGCGCCGCTTACGCCGTCTGGAAAGTTTGTCTCATTCTCTTACGGCCCAGTTGTTCTCGCTGCTGAATACAATTCGAGTGACCTAAAAAAAAGTGACTTCTGGGATAAAAACGACAACTGGGGAAGGCGTGGAAATGTTGTCCAGCAGATTGCGCCTGAACGAATTTTTAAGCTCACTGGCTCGCTGAATGAAATAACGAAAAAAACAAAAAAAGACTCTGCTTCGCCGCTCCGTTTCAAAGTCGCTGGGACGCCTTACACTTTAATTCCGTTCAATCGTATCCATTTCAGTCGCCACATCGTTTATTTTCCGCGCGACAATTCAGAGACATCACAGCGCAGCGTTGTCAAAAAGGTGCAATCACCGCGCCGAGTTGATACGGGCAGTGCTTATAAGGTTTCGGAAGAGATTGTGCGCAGAACGCTTGACCGTGTGGTGCTTGCGGATGATAAATCCGAGAAGCAGCACAAAATCGAGTCATTTAATTCTTTCAAGGGTCTGAACTTTGGGGAAACTTGGCGACATGCGTTAAAAGGCGGTTACTTTATGTATGAAATGAAGTGTTTGCCGGACACGCCTCTGGAGTTGTATTTTCTCTTTGATGGTCGAGACACGGGTGCCAGAACATTTGCCTTGCAGATTGACGGCAAAACAATTACAACTTTCGACCATTCTAAAGCGGTAAGTGAGGTTTTGTATCCTTTCACAGTGCCAATTCCGCTGGAATTGACCAAGGGCAAAACTACCATCACCGTCAAACTGCAAGCCCGTCGTGGCCACACCGCTGGCGGCATCTTAGATCTCCGTGTGCTAAAAAAACAATAGAACTTCCCACTGTCGCAGTGGAACGACCATAAAATGGCCTTACTGTTTTGATGCTTGATAGCCAATAGCCAGTGCAACGGGAGGAGAAAATGCGAAGGGAGTGTTTTGGACTCGTAACGTAAAGGGGACGAAATGGCGCGTGCCTCCCACCGCCAGTGCAATAAAGTGCCAAGCGGTTTTTCCTGAGTTATTCGCGTGAAAAAACGGACTTGACGGATGGCGAGTCGGATGATATGGTTTTCAGTGATGGAACACGTCACAGCAAGCGAGGACAGCAATTTCGTTCTGACTCCCAACGGGAAGTTCAGGATACACCGGACGCATTTAGCGGCGTCGGGTCTTACATTGGAGGCCGCCGAGTATCTATTGAGGCGGGACAAAAGATTCTTGCTGGCATACGAGCGCAGATTGCGAACGTTGTTAGTGCAGACGCCGGAAAGTCGGAAGGAATGGGCGCGGAAGAACAACGTGAGAATAGACGCCGTGTTTTCTGGGCGTCCCTGCCCGTCCTGGGAGACCGCTTAGAAGATAATCCTAAAAACGGCAGTTAAAACATAAAAAGGGACAGACCCTTTTTCGCTTGACTTGCTATTGGACTTGTGATTTTTGGTTGTCCGCGACAACACCGCAGAGCCGACGACTTCTGTTTTCATCCCGCGACAACTACACCAAGTCACGACGACGAGTCTGTGTATGTTTCCTCTTTTGTGTTTCTTTT